>CAZYSF010000334.1:0-4896 GCA_964649635.1 uncultured Anaerolineales bacterium
TCAGCAGCCTGTTAGGGTTCCGAAATGTCCCCCCGACCCTAAAGGTTCTGAATCGAACAGATCGCGGCGGCCCTTGAGACCGCTCCGATCTCCGCTCACTTGACATACGCCTGCGTTGGGAGATAATTCCACGCATCATCGCACAGGCTGCGACGGAGGAAAGTAAGCGGCTCACCCCCGACAGGGAAGAACGGACTCAGACTGAAATCCGTTCCCGGTATATGCCGCCGAAGTTCCCTCCCGAGCCCTTTGGTTGAACTCCCGCCCACGACACCGCGGGAAAAGTAGATCAAAGCGGAATCCCACCGTTATCCGGGACGCCGATAGTCCCGGATGCGCGCACCGGGACGCCGGCCCGAGCTGGCCCCACGCCGGGGCAATCAGGGTGGCACCGCGGGAATGCACTCCCGTCCCTGAGCCGGACGGGTTTTTGTTTTAATCCGATAAGTCGGTCGAGTAGGGCGAAGCCCGTATCCCCGGCCTACCCCAACCGGGGCAGGCGAGACCGAATACACCGGCGGGTCTCGATACGCGAAGAACGCTACTCGACCGCCTTTATAAGCGAGGAAATATGCTCGAACAGCTTGAGACTATTCAAAAGGAAGCTTTGGCCGCTCTGGACGAAGTGAAGGATTCGGCCGCCCTCGCCGCCTGGAAGACGGCCTACCTCGGCCGCAGCGCCCCGCTGGCGACCTTCCTCGGCGAGCTCGGCAGCCTTCCGGCCGATCAGCGGCCGCAGGCCGGCAAGCGCGGCAACGAAATCAAGCGCGCGCTGGAAGGCGCTTTTTCCGCCCGCGAGGAAATATTAAAGGCGGCGGATCTGGAACGCTCGCTGCAAACCGAAAAACTCGACGTCACCCTGCCGGGAAGGCCGGCCCGCCATGGACGGCTGCATCCCTCCTCGCTCATCCTGCGCCGGATCTACGCGGTATGGGCCGATATGGGTTTCCAGATCTACCGCAGCCGGAATGTGGAGCTGGACGATTACAACTTCACCCTGCTCAACATCCCGCCCCATCACCCGGCGCGCGAAATGTGGGACACCTTCTACGCGACCGATCCCGGCGTGCTGCTGCGCACCCACACCAGCCCGGGGCAGATCCACGCGATGCGCGAATACGCCCCCGATCCGGTGCGGGTGATCCTGCCCGGGATGTGCTTCCGTTACGAGCAGATCACCGCCCGCTCGGAGATCCAATTCCATCAGGTGGAAGGGCTGGCCGTCGGCCCGGGGATAACCTTCGCCAACCTCAAGGCGACGCTTGCGGATTTCGCCCGCCGGATGTGGGGCGACAACGTGCGCACCCAGTTCCGCGCCGACCACTTCCCGTTCACCGAACCCAGCATGGAAATGGACATCGAATGCTTCGTGTGCACCGGGAAGGGCTGCCCGGTGTGCAAGTACAGCGGCTGGCTGGAGATCCTCGGATCGGGGATGGTCCATCCGACCGTCCTGCGCAACGGCGGGTACGATCCGAAGACCATTTCCGGTTTTGCCTTCGGTATGGGGCCGGAGCGGATCGCCATGCTGCGTCACGGGATCGAGGATATTCGAAATTTCTGGGGGAACGATCTGCGGTTCCTCGAACAGTTCTGACCGACCAACGACCATCGCCGATCGACCATCGTCAAGCCATCTCCCCGTCAGTTTTATCGATGGTCGCTGGTCGACAGTCGATCATCTCGTTCCGAACCAACGCATAAGGGAGTCACACCATGAGAGTACCTCTATCCTGGCTTAAAGATTACGTCGATTTCGACCTCGCCCCCGAGGAACTCGCCAAACGCCTGACCTTTGCCGGGTTGGAGGTGGAAGCGATCGAATACATCGGCCTGGCCCCGCAGAACGGGCACATCGACGGGCTGCCGCACACCGACGTGGCGGGCCCCAAAGCCAAGGGCCTGGCCTGGGACCGCACGAAGATCGTCGTCGGCCGCGTATTCGAAGTGATGCCGCATCCGAACGCCGACCGACTGGTGCTGTGCCGCCTCGACGACGGGCAGACGATCCATACCGTGCTCACCGGCGCGCCGAATTTATTCCCGTACAAGGGCAAGGGTCCGCTCGCCCGGCCGCTCAAGGTCGCCTATGCCCGCGAGGGCGCAACGCTCTACGACGGCCATCAGCCGGGGCAGGTGCTTTCCACCCTCGCGCGGATGAAGATCCGCGGCGTGGAATCCTATTCGATGATCTGTTCCGAGAAGGAACTGGGGATTTCCGACGCGCACGAGGGCGTGATGATCCTGCCCGACGACGCCCCGGCCGGGATGCCCCTGGCGGAGTATTTGGGGGATGTAATCTTCACGGTCAAGATCAACCCCAACATGGCCCGCGACGCCTGCATGATGGGGGTGGCCCGCGAGGTCGCCGCCCTCACCGGGCGCAAGCTGCGCCTACCCTCATTCGAGATGAAGGCCGAGGGCCCGCCCCTCCGCAAGCAGCTCAAGATCCGGATCGAGCGGCCGGAGCTTAACCCGCGGTTCGCCGCGGCCCTGATCCGGGATGTGAAGATCGGCCCCAGCCCGGAATGGATGCAGCGCCGCCTGACCCGCGCCGGGATGCGCCCGATCAACAACATCGTCGACATCACCAACTATGTGATGCTCGAAACCGGCGAACCGCTGCATGCCTTCGACTGGGATTCCCTCGTCGCGCGCGCCTCCGGACCCGTGACGATCATCACCCGCACCGCCCGGAAAGACGAGACACTTGTCACCCTCGACGGCGTCGAACGGAAGCTCGACGATTTCACGATCCTGGTGTGCGACGAAAAAGGCGCGCTCTCGATCGCCGGCATCATGGGCGGGGCCGAGACCGAAGTCCGCGAGACGACCACCAACATCCTGTTGGAAGGCGCGTCGTGGGATTTCATAACCATCCGCCGGTCCGTCGACACGCTGAAGCTGCCGTCGGAGGCCGCCTTCCGGATGTCGCGCGGCGTTCATCCATCCGTCGCACTGCGCGGGCTCAGCCGCGCCGCCGAATTGATGCGCACCCTCGGCGGGGGTACGATTGCGCGCGATTATGTGGATGCCTATCCCAGGAAGGCGCCGATCGTGCGCGTCGATCTTCCCCTGCGGGAAGTCCGCCGGCTGCTCGGGGTCAGCATCCCGCTAAAAAAAGTCGCGCAAATTCTGGAAAGCCTCGAATTCAGCTGCCGCGTGAAGGAATCCGCCCCGCGGCGGAAGCGGAGCGCCAAGGTTGCCGACGAGGATGTCACCCTGCAGGTCACCGTCCCGGACCACCGGCTCGACATCGGGACCGGCGTGATCGGCCAGGCCGACCTGATTGAGGAGATCGCGCGGATCTACGGATACGACCGCATCCCCGAAGCCCAGATCGCCGACCTGCTGCCCAAACAGCGCGGCAACCCGGCCCTCGAACAGGAAGAGGCCGCCCGGGATCTGCTGGTGAACCTGGGGTTGCAGGAAGTTCTGACCTACCACCTGACGGCCCCCGAACGGGAAGCCGCGCTCTACCCGCCGGGAACCGCCGCGCCCAATCCGGCCTACACCCGGCTGTCCAACCCGATCGTTCCGGAGCGATGCGTGATGCGCCGCTCCATTCTCGCTTCTGTGCTCGAAACCGCCGCCCGCAATGCGGCCCACGCCGAGCGGATCGCGCTGTTCGAACTCGGAACGGTTTATATCCCGGGCGCGGGGCCGCTTCCGGGCGAACCGGTTCATCTGGCCGTCGTCCTGGCCGGCCCGCGGGCGGAACCGGATTGGCAGGCTACGGACCGCGCGCCGATGGACTTCTTCGACCTGAAGGGGATGATCGAGGCATGGATCGCCGGTCTGCATGTGCCTCCGGCCGTTTTCGCACCCGCGTCCGATCCGCGTTTTCACCCCGGGCGCTGCGCCAAAATAACCGCGGGTGGCGCGGAGATCGGCATCCTTGGCCAGCTGCACCCGCAGACGGCCGCGCGCTATGAATGGACCGGGCGGGACCTGCTGGCGGCTGAGATCGATTTCGAAGCCCTGCGGCCCTACCTCCAAAAGCGTTACGCCGTCGCGCCGATATCCGATTACCCGCCGGTGCTTGAGGACCTGGCCGTGGCGGTTGCCGAGGATATGCCGGCCGAACGGGTGATCCAAACCATCCGGTCCGCGGGCGGCGAAATCGTCCGGCGGATCCGGTTGTTCGACGTATACCGCGGTGAGCAGGCGGGGGCGGGCATGAAAAGCCTGGCCTTCTCCCTCGCCTTCCTGGCTCCGGATCGGACTCTGGCAAGCACGGAAGCCGCCGAAATCCGCAGCCGGATCATCGCTGCGCTTGAAAAGGATTTGGGGGGCAAGGTAAGAAGATAATATTGCAGGTGCGATCGCTGATCGTGCCGGATACCATCCCATCCCCCCTCCCTGACCACCGATAAATACCATTTGTGATTCAACTTCTCCCTCCCCCCTTCCCGTAGTACGGGAAGGGGGGAGGGTATCAAAATGCTTGTGTTTACCCGGACTGAAGGCGGAGAGGGAGGATGGGATGGTTCTTGTGCCAACTCCTCCCCTCCCCTTCCAGGGGAGGGGAAAATAAAAAACATACAAGCAAGAGAAATAAAACGGCCCGCTTGCGCGGGCCGTTTTTTAATTTTCGGCGTCAGGATTATTCCATCGGGGTGACCCGTGCCGCTTGAAGACCTTTGGGGCCGGTTTCGATTTCAAACTCGACCTTCTGGCCTTCGTGCAGCTTCTTGTATCCCTCCATTGTGATAGCAGAAAAGTGAACGAACACGTCCTCGCCGCCATCCCGGGCGATGAAACCATAACCCTTGCTGGCATTGAACCATTTGACAGTACCTTGAACTCGTTCGGACATAATAAATTTGATACTCCTTCAGAAAAACAAAACATGAATAGGGGGTAAATAGGTCAAAGAGGTTCATGAGCGGAAAA
>CAZYSF010000335.1:0-2592 GCA_964649635.1 uncultured Anaerolineales bacterium
AGGCCGGGCTGATCGGCGACCTGCCCGCCCCCCTCCTCGCCGGCGAGCCGTTCGAATTCCCTGTCGAGGTAATCAACATCGGGCGGCAATCGGTCAACGTCGGCACGATCGAACTGACCAGCGCGGATCTGATCCTGACCAATGCTTCGATCTACGCCGGGCCGCTCGACGAAAGCACCTCCACCTCGATCATCGCGAACGCCGTGGCGGAGAAGGCGGGGGCCGCCGAGGTTATCCTCACGGTCCACTATCTCGACGAGTTCAACCAGCCGCAGACGTGGACGCACACATTCCAGCTGACGATCGAAGAATCCGCGATCGCGGCGGCGGAGCCCGCGGACACCGGGGAGACTCCGAATTTCTTCGAATCGATCTGGAAGGCGTTCCTGGCGTTCCTGGGTTTCGGCGGCTAGATGAAAACCCGCGACCTGATCCGGCTGATCCTCGAGAACCTTAACCGGCTGCGGTTCCGGGCCGCGTTCTCGGCGGTGGGCGTCATCATCGGGACGACGGCGGTCGTCGTCCTGATCGCGCTCGGCATGGGGCTGTATGAGTCGAGCATGGCGAGCGTCGCCTCTTCGGTCGGATCGATGAACGAGATCACCGTGCTTCCGGGCGCGGTCCTACGCGCCTTCGGGGGCTCCTCGGCCATGGGCGCGTCGAACGAGGAGGCGATCGATACGGGCTTCCTCGAGGAAATGCGCCGCCGCCCGGACGTGCTGGCGATCACGCCGCGCGAATCGGTGGCGTCGAGCGCGCTGACGATGCGCCAGCTCAATCTGTTCGTCACCCCGGTGGGCGTGGATCCAAACGCGATCCGCGCGATGGGGTGGACGGTGCAGAAAGGCGCGTTAACCCTCGGCCGCGGGATGGCGCTCCTGGGGGCGAAAACCCTCGACAGTTTTGTCGACCCGATCCGCCGCGAGAAGGTCGCCTTCCAGGCCGAGGACCTGATCGGCCAGTCGCTGACCCTGACGGTGATCCGGACCAACGAGGAAGGGAAACAGGAATCCCGTTCCGTCCGGCTGCGGATCGCCGGGGTGCTGGCCGAGCGCGGCGGACAGGACGATTACATGCTTTTTCTGCCGCTCTCGGAAGCGGAATCGTTGAACGAATGGATTTCGGGGCGGCGGATCAACCGCGCCCGGGAAGGCTACACCCAGGCCTCAATCGTCCCGCGCTCATCGAGCGAGAGCCTGACGATCGAGACCGAACTCCTGACGCGCGGTTTTTACGCCATGTCGGCGCGGACGATGATGCAGGCGCTCAACCTCGTGTTTTTGATGATCCAGGCGGTGCTCGGCGGCGTGGGCGGGATCGCGCTGCTGGTGGCCGGCGTGGGGATCGCCAACACGCTGACGATGGCGATTTACGAACGCACCCGCGAGATCGGGTTGATGAAGGCGCTGGGGGCCTCCAACCGGGCGGTGATGTTCATCTTCCTGGGCGAAGCCGGCGCGATCGGATTTCTGGGCGGGCTGGGCGGGGTACTGCTCGGCCTGCTGCTTTCCGGCGCGGCCAACCTGCTCTACGGGTTGTATCTCCAGAGCCAGGGCGCGGCTTCGGCCGCCGGCGTTTCGACCTCGATCACCGCCATCCCGCTCTGGCTGCCGGTCGCGGCGGTGCTGTTCGCCACCGTGGTGGGAGTGCTATCCGGATTGTATCCGGCCCAGCGCGCCGCGCGGCTGGAACCGGTGGTCGCGCTCAAGTACGAATAAAAGAAAGGGCGCGGTGACCGCGCCCTTTGCTGTTACATGGATTTCGAGTTTTATCGGTATTTGCTATGAGAGATCCGGCTTCGTCGGCACCATCTCTTCGGGCATTCCCTTCCGGTCGACAATCTCAGGATCGCTGCGAACGCCGGTCAACCAATCCTGATAGGCCGCCTGCTGGGCCGCCGCGTACTTCTCAGCCGCCATCGGCTGCGGGCCGCGTTCCAGGACCTTCAGGATGACCCAGGTATTCGCGCCGGTCTGGAGCACCTGACTGACCTCGCCGGCCTTCATCGCAAAAGCCGCCTTTTCCAGATCGGTCGGCGGATTCTGCATTGGTACCCAGCCGATATCCCCGCCTTTGGCTTTGCTGACGGCGTCGGTGGAGACCTCCGCGACCAGCGCATTCCACGTCTCGCCGCGCAGAAGCCGCGCCAGAGTATCGACCGCCTTCTGGTAATCATCCACAACGATCTGCGCCAGACGAACCTGCTCTTCCGTGCGCGCAACCTCGCCCATGATCGCATTCCGGACCTTCTGGATGTACAACTCGCTGCGGACTCGTTCCCGGTATTCGGTTTCGCTCATCCCGGTCTGGCGTTCGATATCCGCGATGTAGAGCGTGTAATATTTCTGGAACGCCTGCTCGGTGAACGGGGTGGCGGTGGGAACCTTGGTCGTGGTCGGCGTGAGTGTCGTAGTCAGTGTCGCCGTCACCGTCCCGCCCAGAGTGGGGGTCTGGGTCAGGGTGGGAGTCTGGGTGATGGTGGGGGACGGGGTGAGGGTCGGCCCGCCCACGGTCACGGTCGGGGTCAGGGTATGGGTGGATGTCGGCGTGAAGGTCAGGGTTTTGCTCGGCGAGGGCATCGCCGTGAGGGTC
>CAZYSF010000336.1:0-11259 GCA_964649635.1 uncultured Anaerolineales bacterium
GGGAATCTGAACTCCGGTTTGCGCTGGAGTAGGTGTGGCGGGCGCTTCTGCCGGTTTTCCCTGCAGTTGGGAAACAAGCCAATCAGGAAGATCGATCCCATCGCTTGCAGTAGGGGTGACATGCGTCGGACCCGGCTCAGCTGAAAAGAGGTCTTCAGCCGTTATCGCCGGTAGGGGAGGTTCGGTTTTTTCCGCAGGCGGCGCCGGAATTGCCGGTTCGACGGTCCGTACCTGCATCGGCGGCGTTTGCGGAGGCTCGCTCTTAAGCCAATCCGGCAGTTCAGTCCTGGGGAGTGCTTCCGCCGAAGGCTCTGCGGCCGCCGGAGCAGCAGGCTGAGCCGGTTCCGACGCGGGAGCAGGTACCGCTTTAAGCCAATCCGGAAGCGCAACCTCGGGTACAGGTTCGATTTCTTCCGAGGACGGCGCTCCCGCCTCCAGATCGGTTTCGGCCGGCGGAGGAGGCGGCATCATCGGTCGCGCGGATTCCACTGTCACCGGAGGCGCCGGTTCGGAGGGTGAATTCATCCAATCCGGAAAAACAACTTCGGGCGCAGCTTCAGAGGGACTTCCTTCCGCTTCCGCCGCGGGCGGAGGTTTTAACCATTCGGGGATATTCGCTTCCGGGACGGATTCCACAACCTCTGCCGGGGGCGCGGCGGGTGCCGCCGCGGGCGGTTTCATCCAATCCGGCACCGCCTCTTCCGGAACGGCGGGCGGTTCCTTCGCCAGCGGCGAAGTCCGCGTTTTCCCGCCGAGAACAGGCTCGGAGGATGGATAAGAGATAGGCGCTTCGTTCAGATCCGGTTTCATCCACTCCGGAAGGTTCTCGAGCGGGGAAGCCGGGATTAATGGTTTTGCCGGTTCGCCGCGGCCGGATGGAGGCGCTTCCGTTCTCATCCATTCGGGAACAAGCTCGACCGGTTTGGATGAGGGGGCGGGACTCTCTTTCAGCCAGTCCGGCATGGTTTCCGCTGGTTGCGCGGCGGCGGGCGGCGATTCCGAAGGGCTCACGCCTTTCATC
Organism: uncultured Anaerolineales bacterium; assembly: GCA_964649635.1. GTDB lineage: Bacteria > Chloroflexota > Anaerolineae > Anaerolineales > RBG-16-64-43 > JAFGKK01. The sequence goes on from CAZYSF010000336.1 coordinate 1,022, forward strand.
CAATCCGGGATGGTTTCAGCACCCGGCGCGGGAGCCGGAGCCTGTTTCATCCATTCCGGTTCCGGACCGATATTTTCGCTGGTGGGTTGGGACGAACCCAGCCAATCGGGAATGTTATCGGGCTCGACGCCCAGGGGAGACGTTTTGGTTTCCGGCTTGGTCCATTCCGGAAGAGACGAAGATGGCAGCGCTTCCACCGAAGGCGGAGGCGGAGCCGAAAGCCAATCCGGGATATCGGAAATTTTTTCCTTGGGCTTGTCGGGCGGCAAGGAGGACGTTTTGATCCAATCCGGGAGCGTGCTTCCGGTGGTTTGGGATGATCCCGGCGTGGGTTGGGACGGCGTAGCCTGCCTGGATTGGGAAGGCATTGCCGCTGCGGAGAGCCAATCCGGAAGCGGGCCGGAAGTGTCTGCCGCGGGGGGAGGTTCGGCCGGGATTGCCTGTGCTTGAATCCAATCCGGCAACTCACCCGTGGAGGTCCGCGCAATCGGTTCCGGCGCGGCGGGTTGAAGCGGTTCGGCGGGCGTGCCGAAGATTGAGCCCCCTGCACCGGGTTGACGAACCGCGGACGCGGCCTCGTTAAGCCAGGCGGGAATATCGCCGGCGGGTGCGGCCGGCCCGGCAGGCGGCGCCGCCTGCGGGAATGCACCGGACGGCTGGGAGGCGGTCGACAGCCAATCCGGAATGGCCGGACCCTTCTGCGGCTCTTCGATCTTCAGCCCAAGCGAGGAAGCCCAGGAAGGCTGCTTTGTGCGTACGGTCTTTTCCTGGCCCTCGTATTCCAGCCGGGAAAGAGAAACAGTCTCCCCCGGGTGCTCGGCAATCCGTTTTTCCTTTTTGAGGACATCCAGATCGATGTGCGGATCCAGCGATTCGATTCTTTGGAAAAGCTTTTCGGCGTCTTCCTGTTTGTTCGAAGCCAGAAGGGCCATGCCCATCACGCGATTGGCTTCCAGGCAATACGGCAATTTCTGCAGGATGGCCGTGCAGATATCGGCGGATTCTTGGATGGCGCCGGAATCGAACAGCGCGGATGCCAGCAGAACCTGCAAATCCGGCCGGTCCGGATCTTCGTTCAGGGCGCTGCGAATTTCGGCGATGGCCTGCCCATACAAGCCGCCTTTAATGTACATCCGCGCCAAGGCCGAACGTGTCAGGCGGAGTTTCGGGGGTTCCACGCCGTCCCGCCGGCCGCGCAGCCGGCGGACTTCTTGCTGGACCGTGGGATTCGAGGGATTGACTTCGTAGGCGCGCTCCATATGCCAGATGGCCATATCCAGGTTGCTTTCATCCTCGCGGACAATGGCCATGGCCACATGCGAAAGCCAGTCCTCGGGTATGGCGGAAAGCACCCGCTGGAACACATCCGCCGCGTCGCCGTGGCGGCCCTGCTCGAGGAAGGCTTTGCCGAGTAGCCGGTACGTTTCGATGTGGCGGGGGAACGTCTCGAGGATGTGCTGGCAATGCGCGATCGCCTCATCGAAATGTCCGTGATCGATGAGGTCTTTGATCTCCTGGTTGTACGCCCGCAATGCGATTTCCGTCATAGGTTATCCCACGCAACAAGTATGCACCATCTTTTACGAAATCGCAACCCGATTGTCAATCGGTTCCACCCGTGTTGATGTGCTCCCGCTTTGAGCTCCGCGGAATGCATGCGCCCTCCGCTCCGCTTGCGGCTCAGGAATTGGTGAACACATCCACGATCGGCGTGCCCGCGCGCTCCACCCGGAAGGCCGGCGTGCGGGCTGAGATCCATTGGAGGATATCCGCCGGTTGGCCGGCTTCGTCATTCAGGAAGGATTGCCGGTATTGGACGATAACGAAATCCGCCTCCGTGAAACCTTCCAAAGCCTGCGTCCCCAGGGCTTCGGGTCCGAAGATGGTTTCCAGCGGAGACAGGCTGGCCAGGGCCACATCCTTCCGGAGGATCCCCTGCATCTGGTAATAGACGAGGACATCAATGGAGGACGGCAGCGCCCAAACCGTATCTCCGGCCTCGGCATTGGCGTTGATGTAGAGAATTGCCTCGCGGTAGCTTTCGGACCAATAGGTGGTCTCCAGCCCCAGCTTGGCGGCACCCGGCAATCCGCCAACCGTCTCGGAATAATAGGAAAGCCAGTACGGCGCATAGGCTATCATGCTTTGCACGGGCGGGATCCACACGGCGCATGCCGCCGCGACGGCCAGGATTGGTGTGACAAATTTCGGAATCCGAAATCGCACAACCAGCGCCCCGACGGATTTGACGAACCACCCGAAACCGGCCCCCGCCAGAACCGCCAGGAACAGAAAGGCCGGCATAAGCATCCGGTCATTGTCGTAGATTTTGGTCTGCCCGGATGCCACCGCCAGGAGCGGCACGAGCGCGCTCAGAATCATCAGGAAACCGAAAGCGCGGTCGCGACGGCGGAAAATCGAACGCAGGATGCCGAACAGACAGAGGATGAGGATTCCAAGCGGTATGACCGCCGCCGCCATGACAAACGGAAAGTGCCATGGGAGATCCAAATAATTTTGCCCGAGGTAAAACTGCGGGATGGGCGGCCAGCTGACCGCCATTTTCAGGAATTCTTTCACCCGGTCAACGGTGTCGTAATACAGCCACGGCCACAACAAAAAGAAGACCGGCGCCGCGATGATTGTGGAGAGGGCAAGGCGGATGAGGAGATACCACTTGCGGCGGAATAACAGGGCCCAAAGGAACAGGGTCGGCATGACGAGCAGCGTGTTGATCCTGGTCGCCGCGGCCAGGCCGAAGACGATCCCCAATAACAGCGTATAGCGAAACCGGGCGCTTTCCTTGGTTCTCCAGAAAACATAAGTGACAATCATGATCATGGCTGCCGCGGGGACGTCCAGCGCCGCCAGATGAGCATGGAAGAATAAGCGCGGCAAGGCCAACAGCGCGGCAACGGAGGCGATCGCCGATACGCCGCCCAATTCGTCGCTGATCATATGATACAGGAACGCAGCCATAAGACTGAAAAGCAGGATGTTCCCCAGCCTGTGCGCCAGGAGGTCCCCGAACAAGTTGCGGGTCAGGCCCCAGACCAGCCCGGAAAGGATCTTATCCAGCGGCGGATGCTCAATGTTGATGCTCCAGGACTGGTCGATCACACTCGGGTGGAGCACGCCGTGCGGGCCGAAGACGAGTCGGTTGAACCAGCCGTTGTAGGATTCCGCCGCGGCGAAATAGGTCGGTTCTTCCCAGGTCACGCCGATGGAGGCGGAGGTGAGGATCAGAAGCACGGCCGTCAGGAGGCCGACGATGACGGCGCGCCGACCGGATGAAAACACGCTGGGATTAATAGCCATGGTGCCCTTCCTTAAGGAAGATTAGAACAGCATTCATTATAAGAAAATCGCTTGGCGGATTCAAGAAATCACGGGCTTTGCGCCGGTCAGCCCTTGCGGATGCGGAAGCCTGAATCCCTCGCGCCGGATTACGCCGTTGAAGGGCGGATCTCCGGCCTGTTCCGGACAGAGGCCGACTGCCTGTAAGGATTGCCATTGTGCCGTTCACCATCCGGTCCTTGAAAAAATAAACCGGCGGGAGGCCATCCCGTCGGTTAAAAAAAGATTCTTGATTTATTCCGCCCGGAAAAACCGGGAAGGACCGGGGCCGTTCTCCGGATGCCCACTTAGAGTTCGACAAAATACGATTGCGCCGCGCGGTCGATCAGATCCTTGGTCATGGTGGGCTCGTTGCCCATGTACCGCCCGATGTCGAGAATTTGGTCGCACAAGTCGCGCGGATGCGAAGCCCGCGGTTTTCGGTTGGTTTTGATGTAATACTCCTGGATTAGGTACGCCAGCGCCTGCTCGTTGTATGTGACGTGCTTCGAATCGGCCACATGTTTGAAGATTTCCCGGTACTCGTCGAAGGTCGGATCCACCACTTCGATCTTGTGCCGCAGGCGGCGCAGGAAGGCTTCGTCGACCAGGTCCTTGGGCGGCAGGTTGGTCGAGAAGACCACCATCACGTCAAACGGTATCTCGATTTTCTGGCCGGTGTGCAGCGTGAGGTAATCGATCCGGTTTTCGAGGGGCACGATCCACCGGTTGAGGAGATCCCGCGGGCGGACCTGCTGGCGGCCGAAATCGTCGATCAGGAGGATACCGCCGTTGGCTTTCACCTGGAACGGCGCCTCGTAATACTTCTGCACGTCGTTGAACACCAGGTCCAGCCCGGCCAGGGTCAGTTCACCGCCGACCATGATAAACGGCCTGCGGATCCGCACCCAGCGTGGATCCCGCTTGCTGGCGCTCCTCTGAATGGAGCTCACCGCCTGGCTGGTGGAAGCATCGTCCTCGGGAACGAGCTGGTGGTTGACCGTATCGTACAGCTTGACGACGTGGCCTTCCACATCCAGCGCATAGGGAATGTACATCTCCTCCTGCAGAATCAGGTCGCCGATCGCCCGGGCGATGGTGGTCTTGCCGTTGCCAGGAGGGCCGTACAGAAAAATGGAGGTGCCGGAGTTGACCGCCGGACCGATTCGTGAGAAGGTCGTCTCGGAAAGGGTCAGGGACTGGAGGCATTGATGCATCACCCGAGCATTCACGGCCGGCCGCGAACGGGCCTGCTTGCGGATCGCCGCGTTGTAATCCGAAAGCGGAACGGGGGCGGCGCCGGCATATTGGCTGCGATCCAGCGCTTCGCGCGCCCGGATCATCCCCTGCCCGGTGATGGCATATTGATAGGCGCCGTCGCCGATACCGGTCTGGGATTTCACCTCGATCATCTTGTCCCGCTTGAGCGTCTCGACGATCTGGTCGACGACCCCGGTGAAGGGCAGCGCCATCAGGTCGGCCACCCGGAATCCGGTGAGGTAGCCCCGGAAATAAAAAATTTTCAGGGCAAGGTCCTGCAGCCAGAGCGGGGAGAGGCCGGTATCTTCGACGCGGGTAATGACGGTCGGGGTGAAGCGGGGGCCGGTTTCGACGGTTCGCGCGGCGGTTACGGGATTGGCCAAATGACACCTCCGAAAACAGGGGGCCGGGGATGAGAAATCCTGTTCCCGGTAAATTATAGCACGGGGCATCCGGGTTGCCCAACATCGATGGAACCGGTATACTCCCGCCGATGAAACTCAGTGTGGTAATTCCCGTCTATAACGAAAAAAACACCGTTGCGGAAATCCTGCGAAGGGTGAAAGCCACCGGCCGGGCGGATGAAATCATCCTCGTCGACGATGGCTCGACCGACGGAACCCGTGAGTTCCTTCGCACCCTTGTGTCCCCGCCCGCGGTGAAGGTCGTATTTCACGAAAAAAACATGGGCAAAGGGGCTGCGCTGCGGACCGGTTTCCGGAATGCCAGCGGCGATGTGATCCTGGTCCAGGACGCGGATTTGGAATACAACCCAGGCGAGTACCCCGCCCTGTTGGAGCCGATCGAATCCGGGCAGGCGGACGTGGTGTACGGATCGCGCTTCCTCGGCGCCAAACACCGGGTGACGATGTTCTGGCACATGGTGGCCAACCAGCTCCTGACCTTTGCCACCAATGTGCTGTACAACAGCATCCTCTCGGATATGGAGACCGGTTACAAAGTGTTCAAGGCGGATCTTCTGAAGAGCATTCCGCTCCGCGCGAACCGGTTCGATTTCGAACCTGAAATCACGGCCAAGATCCTCAAGCGGAAAGCCCGTGTTTTCGAAATTCCGATTTCGTTCAATCCGAGGGAATATGACGAGGGGAAGAAAATCGGCCTAGTGGATGCGTTTGCCGCGGTTTGGGCATTGATAAAATATCGATTTATGGATTAAATTCCCGGTCCCGCCCGCGCCTGCCCTCGCGGCGCATCCCGGCTCGCTTCTGGTTCATGAGCCGGGATGAATGCGAAGCGAGGGTGCTCGCAGCGGGCATCCATTTGCTATCGCGCTCCGATATCCCCCTGGATATCCACCACGCGCATCTGCATCTGCTTTCCAAAATAGTCGTTCTCCTCAAGCGAGAAGGCGACATCAACCGTTTCCAAAAGCGATTTTTCCAGATGCCCGAAGCCGAAGGCAATGGCTTCCATGTTGGCCCGGCCGTCGCTGAGGGTCAGTTTCAGATGCGAGCAGTCTTTGCCGACGCAACGCCTGGAGCGGATTTGGGCGCCGCGGGTGAAAAAAACCGGCGCCGGATTCCCCTGCCCGCAGGGCTCGAGGCGGGAGATCCAGCGGTGAAGGTCCCAGGTTAGTTCCGATATCCGGACTTCAGAATCCACGGAAAGCACAGGGCACAGCGTCCGCCCGCGCAGCGCTTCCCCGGCCAATCGCACCAGCCGTGCCCGCAATTCCGGGAGCCTGTCCGCCGAGATGGTAAATCCGGCGGCGGCGGCGTGACCGCCGTAGCGTTCAAGGACGTCGCGGCAGGATTCGAGCGCCTCGGTGATGTGAAATCCCGGAATGCTGCGGACTGAACCGCGCGCGTTTCCCCCCTCGATCGTGACCACCGCCACCGGGCGGTAAAACTCCTCCATCAATTTCGAAGCCGCCAGGCCGATCACACCCGCATTGAAGCCCTCCTTCTCCACCATAATGAAGAACGGCGGAGACTCCGGGTTCCATTCCGTGGATTGCGCGTTCAATGTCCGGGCGGCGAGGACGGTCGACCGGGTCAGGGATTGCCGTTCACGATTTTGGGAATCCAGCCGCAGGGCAAGCGTATGCGCCTCCGCGGGATCCCGAGCGAGCAGCAAATTCAAGGCGGTAGCGGCCGTATCCATGCGGCCGGAGGCATTCAAGCGGGGGCCGAGGATGAAACCGATTCCCTGGGCGGTTATTTTTCCCCGCGTCAGGCCCGCCACTTCCAATAATTGCTGCAATCCGGCGCTCAGGGTGACGTGCTCGGTATTGTTCAGCGCCTTCAATCCCCCCTGCACCAGGGTCCGGTTCTCGCCGGTCAGGGGAACCATATCGGCGACCGTGCCGATGGCGACCAGGTCCAGATAGCGTTCGGAAGGCAGGCGTTCACTTTCGCCCATCCGCTGGATCAGCGCCTGGACGAGCCGGAATGCCACCCCGACCCCGGCAAGGTTTTTTTCCGGGTAGATGCAGCCGCTTCGTTTCGGGTTGAGGAAGGCGAACGCGGGCGGTTCTTCCGCGCCCGGGGCGTGATGATCGGTGATGATCAGATCCAGGTTTTTATCCCCGGCGAGCTGAGCCTCGCTCACCGACCTGGCGCCGCAATCGACCGTGACAACCACCTTGGCGCCCTGCGCCGCCAATCCTTCCAGCGCCGGCCGGTTCAATCCGTACCCTTCCTCAAACCGGCTTGGGATATAGGCGGAGGCGGAAGCGCCGATCGATCCGAGGAAATCCACCAGCATGGCGGTGGCGGTCACGCCGTCGGTGTCGTAATCCCCGTATACGACGATCGGTTCTCCCGAGCGGACCGCCCGCAGGATGCGTTCGACCGCCTTGGACATATCCGCGAAGAGGAAGGGATCGGCCAGGGGAACTGCTTCGGTTTGAAAGAAGATGCGCGCCGATTCCGCGTCGGCGATGCCGCGGTGGTACAGCGCGCGCACGATCGGTTTCGGAATCGAGGCCAGATTGCGGTAGACGGAAGCATCCGGCTCCGGCGGCAACTCCCATCGTTTTCGGATCTGTGTCATGCGATGCTTCTCCCCCATAAAAAGGCCGGAACCGGGAAACGGGCTTCCGTGACCCTTAGGCCGCAGTGCGCAGGCGCGGAAGCGGCCTGCCACGGGCCCCTGTCCGGCAAACCGGGATGGAACGACAGGGTCATGTCTCTCCGAAAAAGCGGCGGATTGCGGGATCGTTATATAAGATCAGTGCCACCACGCCGACGACCAGCGCGAGAACGTTCCCAAAAAGCGTATCGACGATCTCCATAACGGCGATGTGATAGGCGGGCTTCAGTTCCGGAGACACCGGATTCCGGAGCAGCTTCACGGCATACACGATCTCGAGGATTCCAACCATCACCGGGTAAAGCCCGAGGGGGAGGCAAATGCAGCCGATCAGGAACGTGCTGATCCCGAAAGCCGCAATGCCGAGGAAGATGCCGAAACTCCAGAACAGATTGAAAATCCCGCTGACCAGAGTCATCACCGCGATGGCGGTAAGCCGGTTTGGTTTTGGCGAAGGAACTGGCAGATCCATCGATTTTCTCTCCGTCTTGATTTTGGCGCGGATACGCGCAAGGATATCGGTAGCCCGGTGGCAGGCTGACTATATGGGTTATCGATAATCATCCGGCGGCGGCTTCCGCAATCCCCCTTCGATTTTAAAGAAGGTAAGATAAAAACCCGCGGACGCGGGCTTTTATCTTACCTTCATCAGGACTAACGGGAAGCGCTTACGCCCAACCCTGGTCTTTGCAGAACTTGGTGATGAGCGGGATTTCCACATACTTTCCGCTGTAGGCCTGGAATCCCCAGTAAACACCGACGGCCCAGATGATGATCGACGGCAGGCCGAAGCAGAAGAACAGCAGGCCGCTCAGGATGGAGCCGCCGACGAGGTTGAAGACGCCCCAGACCAATGCCTGCGCGTTGTGCGCCTTGAGGAATGGGCGGTTCTTTTTATCTTCCATCAGAAGAATGATGATCGGAACAAGGGGGGTGAACACGTACGCCAGCAACGCCCACAATTTATCGTCGCTTGTAACTTGCGGTCCTGCCTGTCCTGCCATATGATCCTCCTTAAGCGGATGTCCCAGTTAGGGTTGGAAAGAGATTCGTTTCAGATGTGCAGATTATAAAGGGATATGGCATCCAATGCAATAAGAGGTGTATAAGAAGCGTCCGCGCGATGATAAAATCGGGATTATGCGCTCCATTTTCATGGGCTCGCCCGAATTTGCGCTGCCCGCGCTTACAGCGCTGGCGGATTTAAGTGACGTCGTCGGCGTGGTGACACAACCGGACCGGCCGGCGGGCAGAGGGCGGACATTGGTACCGCCGCCGGTGAAGGTCCAGGCGGAGAAACTTGGGCTGTCCGTCATCCAGCCGGAGAAGATGCGTTCACCCGAAGCGATGGCGCAGCTGCGTTCCTGGCAGCCGGATGTGATAGTCGTGGCCGCCTTCGGAAAAATTCTGCGGGCGGAAGTGCTCTCCCTTCCAGTACTGGGCTGCCTGAACCTGCATGCGTCGCTGCTCCCGCGCCACCGCGGCGCCGCGCCAATCCCGGCCGCCATTCTGGCGGGAGACGTGGAAACCGGCATTACGCTGATGAAAATGGACGAAGGGCTGGATACCGGACCGATTCTGGCTCAGAAAAAAATCCCCATCCGCGCCGAAGACACCGCCGAAACCCTCGGCCGCCTTCTGGCCGAACTGGCCGCGGAAACCCTCCGGGCGTTTTTTCCCGTATATATTCTTGAAGGCCTGGCCGCCGTCCCCCAGGACGATTCGCGCGCAACCTACGCCCCGCAACTCAAGAAAGAAGAGGGCCGGCTGGATTTCCAGGCCTCCGCGGAGCAGTTATCAAGGAAAGTGCGCGCCTTTATGCCTTGGCCGGGGACTTTCGTTTTTTGGAAGGGACAGCCGCTCAAGATCCTGGAGGTCCGGCCGGAAGCTTACCGTGGAGGGCCGGCCCCGGGGACGGTCCTGGAACACGGCCGATATCCGGCTGTCCGGACCGCCGACGGGATTATCATCCTTTGCAAAGTGCAGCCGGCTGGAAAGCGTCCCATGCCGGGGGACGAGTTCCTGCGTGGCGCGAAGGATTTTACCGGCCTGGTTTTGGCCGGATAGAAGGAGAAAGCCGCCGTGGAAAAAAGAACGTATCATGGCAACATTGTGCCGCAGGACATCGGCCGGGCGCTTGTGGCCGAGTACGATCATGGCAACATGCAGGCCCAGATCGTCGGGGACGATCAGCGAATTGTTGTTCAGATCGCCAGCCGCACGTTCAGGGAATCGGGCGGCCAGACCGCGATGACGGTCGTTCTCGAAAAAATCGAGGACGGCGTGATGGTCCAACTCGGAGACCAGCAATGGTTCGGCGTGGCGGCCAGCATGGGACAGACGGCCCTCTCAGCGTTGCGAAATCCGCTGACGCTTCTGGGCCGGCTGGACGATCTGGCGCAGGACATCACGTCCATTCAGCTGGCGGAATCCATCTGGAAGACGATCGGACGCTCCGCGGAAGCCGCGGGGGCGGGATATCAGATTTCCGAACGGCTGCGCCGGACGGAATGCGCCTACTGCGGCGTGGCTGCACCCGTGGGGGAACCCTCCTGCCCGGCCTGCGGCGGCCCGATGGGAACCGCCCA
>CAZYSF010000337.1:0-10885 GCA_964649635.1 uncultured Anaerolineales bacterium
GCATCATGCATCCTTTTCCATTTTTAGCAGGGAGGTAATGAGGAATGGGCGAGACGTCGATTCAGAAGCTGGTTTGTCAGGCGGTCGTGAGCGATCATTACCGGATCCGGCTTTTGGGTTCGGAACGGGCGGAAGTGCTTCGCACCTCCGGGTTGGATGAACAGGAGCAGCAAGCCCTGCTCTCGATCCCGGCCCGGACGATCGAGGAATTTGCAGCGGGTGTGGAGCGGATGACCCGCCAGTGGAGACGGGCAGGGATGGGATCCGGCGCGAGGGAGACTGCCGTCATGCGCGGCTTGATCGAAGTGGAACTTCCGCCGCGCGGCGCTTAACCCCGGTTATTCGGATTATGGGATGGGATTCACAAACGAAGGACGTGAGCGATGAACGAGACCATTCTCGACAAAATGGGCGGAGAACGGACCTGCAGCATATGCGGATATGTGGAACGGGAAGTCTACCGGCTGTTCTGTCCACATTGCATGCAGCGGGATCGGCTCAGCGCCCTGACCACCATGGAGCATCCAAATCCGACTCTGCCTTATCCCATGGAACCGCCCGGTTTAAATCCCGTGGAAGGGATATCCATTCCTTAGCGGCATGATAGCCATCCGGAACTTCGAAAGGCACCCGAAGGCGGATCCCTTCCGGGGAGAGGGCCTGACAAGGATTGGATGGCGGTTCGTCCCCCGGGCGCGCCACTAGGGGGTGGCGCGCCCAGTATTTTTCCGGCACGAGGACCGATAGATGTGGGATAATCCAATCGCACCAATGCCGTTACCCGTACCGAACCCACCCGCATGGGAGGATTACCCTTTGGTCAGCGGAGCAGAACCCTCCGACCATGAAAACGCGCTGAATGCCCGAAACCCGCTGCAGCGGCTGCTCGCGGAATCTTCGACCGACGAGCTGACCCGCCAGTCTACGGAGACGCTCCGAACGGAGAAATCCGACCTGGTGGAGATGGTCTCGCGGAGCATGGCAGTTCTTTCGACGATGGCGGCGGAGTTGGGCATCATTCTGCGGTTGCAGGTGCGGGTGGAAGAAATAAGCGCGAATGTGGATGAGGAGAAAGTCCGCAGGGTGCTCAATGCGCTGGTGATCCATTTGCTTTCGGTTTCCCAATCGGCGGGCTGGGTGACGATCGGGTTGGACGAAAATAATGTAAACGGACGCCGGGGGTGTTCCCTGCGGATAACGGCCGACCGCGTCATTCTTCCCGGGAAAACGAGTCTGGAATACGAAGAGGAGTTTAATACCCAGGCGGAACTATCCTTGTGCCAAAAAATCGTTGAAAAACTGGGTGGTAAAGTTACGGTCCGTTTTCAGGATGACAGCCAACTTGCTTATTCGGTCTGGTTTCCGGTGTAAGGCGCCGGCGGCCGGCCGCCTCAGGGGGACGTGTCTCTCCAGGTATCCCGCAACAGGACAGCATCCTTTTCCAGAATCGGACTCTCACAGAGGATCCGGCCGGCGCAATCTTGGGCAATCACCGCCGCCAGGAACTGCCGATAATCCAAATCCGCCTCTGAAAACGGCAGGTGCCTGCGTTCGCCCTTGGCGGTGTATTCGATCCCGGAGAGGTGGATATGCATGCGCTGGAGGCTTTCCGCCCCGAGGGTGGAACGGATCCCGTTAAAAACCTTTTCCCACTCGGCGAAGCTGTTTTCCGCGCCGGTCCGGGCATGCAGGTGCGCGAAATCCACACACGGCAGCACCCCCTCCACTTCCGCCGACAACGCCAGAACATCCTCGAGCGATCCGAACAGGGCCGACTTGCCCATGACCTCCGGCCGGAGGGTCACCGGATTGCCGTTGTCACGCAGTTCTTGGATGCACCCTTTAAGCCTCGGAATGGCGGTTTTGAGAACCTCCGCCGGCGGCCGGCCGAAATACGAACCGGGGTGAATGACGATGTCGGTCGCGCCCGCCAGGGCGCCGTAATGCGCCGCATCCATGATGCGCTTGCGGCTCTTTGGCCATTCGGTGGAATCCGCGTTAAGGTTGATGAAATACGGCGCGTGAACGCTCAGGGCGACGCCGCTGCTTTCCGCCTGCAGCCGGATGGCTTCGCACGAGGCCGGCGAGATTCGAACGGAGCGGACCCACGCGAGTTCGAGGCAACCCAGCCCGAGTTCGGCCAGGCGCAGAATTCCCCCGAGTGTGCCGCCGGGTTTGGCGGGTGTGGATAGCGGACTGCCCACGGTGCCGAAACGGATTGTTGACGCCATGCGGTCGTCTCCCTTTTGAAATCATACAGTGACCGCGCCCATCATACCGCATCCGCCGGAGAAACCGAACCCGGTCGGATTGATTTATTAGCAGGGTGTTGAAAAAGGAATATACAAGTGTCATTGCGAACGACCGGAGGGAGCGAAGCAATCTCCCGCTTCGGCAAAGAAGGAGATTGCTTCGCCTGCCCCGGTTGGGGTAGGCCGGGGTCGCTTCGCTCCTCGCAATGACAGCCCTCAGCCTTTTTCAACAACCTGTTAATTTATCCGCCCGGCTGAAGGACCGCATCGACCGCCTGGTATTCGCCGAACAAACGGCGCGATACGATTCCCCAGTCGTTGGGGACGAGGATCCGGATTCCGGCCTGTTCCAGAGCGCGCTGGTCGCGGCGTTCCATGTGCCGGGAGGAATGGAATATCTCCAGGAGGATTTCCGCCCCGTCATCGGCGGCGATCCGGTTTATGGATAACGCCCCGCAATCGGCGCATCGGTGGACAACCATCAATTCGCCGGAGGGGGCGGCCGCATATTTGTTGCGATCGTTCTTGAGCGTCAACCCGATCGGCCGCATGGCACTCTTGCAGGAGGATAGGCGGTCTCCGGGGATCCGCCAATCCAGGTGCCGCGACCAAAGGCAGTAAGGGCAATGGTTGCGGTTCCGGACGCCGGAAAGCTCGAATGCGGCGGAGACGATCACCCCGCATTGCAGGCAGGAAAACTCACCCGGGAGCATGCGCCGGCTCATGGCCGATCCTCCGCCAGATGCAGCATGCTGCGGAAACGGCGCGCGCCGATCCGGCCCGCTTCCACGGCGCGGCGGACCGCGCATCCGGGTTCTTCCGTATGCCGGCAATCCACGCCGAACCGGCACAAGCCGACGAAGGGCTGCATCTCCCGGAATCCGAAGGCGGGATTATGGTCCTCCGCGCCCCACAACGCCAGCCTCCGGATTCCGGGCGTGTCCACGACTGCGCCGTCGCCGACCGGATGCAGTTCGGCGTTGGAGGTTGTGCAGCGTCCCTCGCCGAAACGGCTGGTTTCAGCGACCCGCAGGCGCCAATCCGGGAACAGCGCGTTGAGCAGCGATGTTTTGCCGACTCCGCTTTTTCCAAGCAGGAGGGTGGTTTTTCCTCGCAGGAGCGATTGCGCCTCATCCGCGCCAAGACCGGTTCGGGCGCTGGCGGCGACGACCGGGTAACCGATCCGCCGGTACGCGTCGGCTTCCGCGGAGACGGCATCCGCTTGCCGGCCATATTCCTGGAGCAGGTCCGCCTTCGACAGGATGATGGCCGCCGGAATGCCTTCGAGCTCGGCCAGCGCAAGGAAACGGTCCAGCTGATGCCACTCGGGTTCGAACCTTCCCAGCGCGCAGAAGGCGAGCACCTGGTCGATGTTGGCGGCCAGAATTTTTCCGCTCGGGGCGTCGGATGCCCGGCGGGAGATTTGGTTGCGGCGCGGAAGCAATTCCGTGATCCAACCGGTTTCGGAATCGATCCGCTCTATCCTTACCCGATCACCGACCACCGGCTCCGGCGCGGCGCGAAATTCCTTTCGGGATTTTCCGCCATGACGGCCCGCGATGGACGGCCGATTGGCCGGGACCGCCGGATTGGCACAGTCCGGCGCCAGCCTGCAGGATATGGTTTTTTCTTCCAGCCGCACGAGAAAAACCGATAAATTGCGTCGATAAACAACACCCATAGGGCGGGTGCGATTCAAATCGGTGTTCATGGTCCCTCTAAAAAAAGCCAGCCGCGGAAGGAAAACCCGTGGCTGGCGGAAACATGCCGTGTTCGGCATTCACTCTGCGCAGTTCATGACCCGGACGGCTGCGCGGAGGTTTAGGAAATAAAAAAGGCCACGGAGTACTGGTTCGCCCGTGGCCTAATGGGATTCTAAAAAGTGATTAAGTGCCGGTCAGCAGGCGTGCCCAGTGGATGCGTGCCGAGGCAGACTCAAGCACACACCGTGAATTGGGGAAAACGACCGAAGCATTTATCTTTACCATGCGGGTTTAAGGTTACCATCCGGAGGAAAATCCGTCAAGATAATGAATTGTCCGAAACCGGTGGAGGGCTGCTGAACAAGGATCTGAGTTTCATTGCGAGCACGCCCCCGCGGAGCAAAACTGCTCGCCTTTGCTCCACGAGCAGTTTTGAGTGCGAAGCGGGGGGAGCGAAGCGGCGAAGCAATCTGCTGGTTATCCCAAAAAAGGGGGAGATTGCTTCGCTCCCGGAGCCTGCCCTGAGCATGGCGAAGGGGTTGCTCGCAATGACGGCAGACGCTTTTTCAGCAGCCTGTCAGAGAAGGGATTGTACGAGGAGCAGGAGTTTGGGGCCGAGGATCAGCACGCCGACCAGCACGGCGGAAAAACTCGCGACCACAACCACGCCCGCCTTGACATCCTTGGCGGTTTTGGCAAGCATATTGTATTCGGGGCAGAGCAGATCCACCACATTCTCGAGAACCGTATTGGAGAGTTCGGCCATCCAGACCATCCCGATGGAGAGAATGATCAGGCACCATTCCGTCAGGGTCAGCCCGAGTCCCAATCCGGCCACCAGGACTGACAGCGTAACCGTCAGATGGATCCGCGCATTTCGCTGGGTCTGAAGCGCAAACCGCAAGCCGTGGAAGGCGTTGCGGAATGAGGCCAGCAGGCTGGGAGTTCTCGAGGGCTTCATGCGGTTCGGGTCAGCTCCTGGAGGATCAGATTTTGAGCGCGCCACATGCGCTTCTTCCCGGCCGCCCTGGCATGGTCGTGGCCGAGGAGATGCAGCGTGCCGTGCACGGCAAGCAGGAGGACTTCGTGTTCCAGTGTCGACTGCCGCGCGGACGCCTGCCGGGCGGCGGTGGGAAGCGCAATGACGATGTCGCCGAGGTGCAGCAAATTTGTCTCCGGGTCCGCGACGCCGGCGCAAAAGGAAAGCACATCGGTGGCGCGGGCAACGCCGCGGAAGGTCGCGTTCAGCGACGCCACGGTTTCGTCGCCGGCCAGGACAACCGATACCGAGCAATCGTCGCGATGGTCCTCGGCCGCAAGCGTCCGGCGCACGGCGCGCCGGATCGCCCCGGCGGATACGGACCGGCGCAGATTTCTTTCGCGCCGGACCAGGATCACGCGACGGGGCTCAGCTTTTCCGGGGCTGGGCGGTTTTGGACGGCTGCTTTTTTTCATCTTCCGGATAGAGCAATCGCGAATGACTCCGGCCGCGAAGCGCGTCGATCAGCGCCTCCCGGATGACATCCAGATCGTGGAGCGTGAGCTCGGTATCGTCGAACTGGTGCTGCGCCAGACGGTCGTCCAGGACCGTACGCACCAGCTTCTCCACATCTTCCGGGGTGGTGGGGACAACAGCGCGGTATTTTGCCTCCACACCGTCGGACAGCATGAGGATGGCGGCTTCCTTGGAGCGCGGGCGCGGACCGGGGTAACGGAATTTTTCCTCGTCGATTTTCTCCGCCTTGCCGCCGGCGGCTTCAAGCGCGACGCCGTATTGATAATTCGCGCGCAGCGTTCCGTGGTGTTCCGCGATCAGATCCCGCACGCGGGTGGGGAGGTGGTGTTTGCGCGCCAGGTTCAATCCATCGCGGGCGTGCTGGATAATCAGGCGGGCGCTGGATTCCGGATCGAGCCGGTCGTGCGGGTTTTCCTCGGCCGCCTGGTTCTCCACAAAGAATTTCGGCTGGGCGGCCTTGCCTGCATCGTGATAAAGCGCCCCCACGCGCAAGAGCAATGTGTTCGCGCCGATCCGCTCGCCGGCGTATTCCGCGAGGTTGGCCACCTGCAGGCTGTGCTGGTAGGTCCCGGGCGCCTGGAGCAGGATCTCGCGCAGCAGCGGGTGGTCCGGGCGGGAGAGATCCAGAAGCTGAAGGTTGGTCGGGATGTCGAAAATATTGCCGATCAGGAAAAGCAGGCCCAGCGAGAGGCTGCCGGAAAGGATTCCGTTGATGAAACTGCAGCCGACCAGTGTCAGGATGCCGATCAGGTCGCTGGCCGGTTCGGAAAGGCGCGTGATGACCACCACGAACGATCCGGTCACTCCGGCCGCAAAGCCGGCCCCAAAGAAGCGCAGCGGCTTCTCGCCTTTGCCAAGCATCAGGATCGCCGTCAGGGTGCTTAATCCTCCGTACAAACCGATTTCCAGGCTGTTGTTCCCCAGCCAGCCGGCGAAGGTGGCGAGCATCATGCCGGACAGAATTCCCAATCCCCTCCCGAAGAGGCTGGCAATCAGGATGCCCATGGCGGCGATCGGGAACAGGAACGGCAAAACGGCGTGGCCCGGAACCATGATCCGCGCGACCGCCAGGAATATCAGCAGGATCATGCAAAACAGGAACACCGACCGGACCCGCCGGGACATTTCCGGATGGAACTGGGAAATGAACATCAGGAGCAATCCGCCGGAGAGGAGGACCGCCAGGATCATGCTGGCCGCGCTGCGCAGGTTGAGCGATTCGGTCGTAAGGCCGAGCATGAAAACGGCTTCCAAATCCGCCTCCGTGACAAGCTTGCCGCGCGGGATCACCACCTGGCCGGTCACAAAACTGCGGGTGACGGATTCGGCATTGGCCGCCGCCTCGTCGCGCAGGGTCGTGGTGGCTTCCTCGTTGTAGAGGCTGTTGGGCACGACCAGTTTGCGGACCAGATCCGAAACCAGGAGGATGTGATTTTCCGGGAAGGAAAGGCCGACGTAATTGGGGATGGATTCCAGAACGTCGCCGAGTTGGTTTGGGCCGATCGGCTGGCGCATGATCCGCTCCAGCACGGCTTTGGCTTCCTGCTGAACGAGTTCCCAATCCATGTCCGAGAGCTGAAGGATGCGCGTGGCCGTTTCCTCGCTGAGGTTGACGTGCGAAAGCTGGGCCAGATCGCCGAGTTTTTCTTCGAGCGAGGAATGCGGGTCGGAGCGGATGTTGGTGATGAAATCCATCGCCGCCTGCAGTTTTTCCGCCTGTTCCCTGGCGATGAGCGGATTGGGCGGATCGTATACCGGGGCGACGGCGTTCGCGGCCTCGGCCCGGGCTTGTTGCGTGAGCGACTCGCTGATGTAGGTGACCGATCGCGGCGCGAGGACATCCTGGGCCGAAACGTCTCCCAGCTTCAGGCTGACGGTTTGTTCGCCGGGCAGAATTGGGAGGGTCAGGATCAGCGCCGCCAGGATCAGGCTGGCGCCGACGACGACCGCCGTTGGAATTCTGCCGAGGATCCGGCGCCAGCGGGGCTGGGGAGGGGAATCGGAATCGAGAGTCACAGAGTGCCCTACGGGGTCATCCTCCCAGCAGCTTGCGGACCAGCTGGCTCACTTCCCGGTTGTCGGCCCGGCCCTGTGTTTTCGGGGTCACCAATTTCATCACCTTGCCCATATCGCCGGGAGCGGAGGCGCCGGCCTCCTGCATCGCCTCGCGGATGATCGTCTCCAGTTCCTGCGGGGTAAGCGCCGCGGGCAGGAAAGATTTGATCAATTCGAGTTCGGCGCGCGTATCGTTCGCCAGATCCGGCCGGTTGGCTTTTTCGGCGTCGAGTATGGATTCATGGCGGGTCTTCACCTCTTTTTGGAGGACCGCCAGCAGCGCGGGTTCATCGAGCGCACCGCGCTTTTCCACTTCGGCCAGTTTGACGGCGGAGAGCACCATCCGGAAAGTCCGCTTCGCCACATCATCCTTGGAGCGCATGGCGTCCGTAAGCCGGCTTTCGATTATCGCTTTTGTCAGCATAACCATCCTCGTTTCGATCAGGCAGGGTTCATTCAGGACATTATATGGTCGCCGATGCACCCGGTCAATCGACGGTATGGAAGGGGTCCGGGTTACACCAGGCCGATCCGGGAGAGGTCGCCTGGGGATAACCGGTTTAGCAAGGCTTCGGGGTTTTTCAGGTACTTTTCGCGGTTTTCGGATCCATCGGCCAGGCGGGAAAGTATCCCGGCCAGCAGGGCATTGACCGGGGCCGGTACTCCGAGCTCCCGTCCGGTCCGCTCCACGGCGCCGTTCAGCCAGTGCACCTCGGTCTTCCCGCGTCCGGCCTGCAAATCGAGGAACAGCGAAGGCATCTTGCCGCCGCGGCCGCCGCCGACAGCCCGCGCCAGAATCGGGCGCGCGAAATTCGTCGGCAGGTGTTGGACGGCCAGCGCCAGCGCCCGGACCGGCGTGCCGGGAAGATCGGTCACCGGAATCCCGGCGGTGCGCATCACCCGCAGGCATTCGCGGAGCATCGCCCGTTCGAGGAGGAACAAGCGCGGGTGGGCATACACCTCCGCGGGGGACAATCCCAGGATTGCCGAGGATGCATTGGCGATTAAATTAGTGAGCAGTTTCGACCATTTCATCGACGGGCCGGAAGGATACAGGCGGGCGTTCAACCCGGCGCGGGTGACAGCATCCGCGATCGGGAGGCTGAGCGCATGGCCGGCGGCGATCCCCACCCCGCGCCGGCGCTCAAGCGTCACGGCTCCGGCCGGGCTCCGGCCGACGGCGCTTGTCACCGTGCCGGGGATCACGCTGCCCGGCCCGAACACCGACTCCAGCATTTTCTCGTTTTCCACACCGTTCTGAAGGCAAAGCACTGGCGGAAGCTTCCCCTGGAGCGTTTGCATGTTTTGGATCGCCGCGGCGGTGTCGTAGGATTTCAGCGCGAAGACGGAAACATCGAATGGACCGGATCGCATGGCTTCCACCATGCTGAGGAATGTGTCGGGAACCGGAATTTGGTGCGCCCGGTCCGCGATTATGAGCGAGATGCCGTCGCGCCGCACTCGCGCCGCCACCTCCGGGCGTTCCACGAAGGCGATTTTTTCACCGGAGAGCGCGAGGCTTCCGCCGATGTAGGTGCCGATCGCCCCCGCGCCGAAGAAGAGAATTCTCATTTCGATCCGCCCGTCCGTAATCGGTCCAACAATTGGACCATGATCGTCGCCGTCGCGCCCCAGATGACATGCCCCTGATACGGCTCAAAGAAAATCGCTTCGCGTTCCCCAACCGGGTGCGGAATAAGTGAGCTTGTCATTGCGAGCGACCGGAGGGAGCGAAGCAATCTCCTCCTCCTGTCGAAAACCGGAGATTGCTTCGTCGCTTCGCTCCTCGCAATGACCTGTGACGAGTTTTCCCGCACCGAGTTGTTGTTTTCGTCGGCGTGCACGATTTTCCTTTCCCACCTTCCCTCCGCCGCCAGCCAATCCAGGGGTATCCAAAACGCTTCGGCCACTTCGGGAGAAGATGGCCTTGGATCCGCCGGCGTGCGGATGACCCCGACCACGGGCCAGACCCGGTAGCCGGTTGACGTATCCACCGGTTTGAGAATCCAAAGCGGGTGTACCGCGCCCGGCGGGATGCCGACTTCCTCACAGGTTTCCCGCAGCGCGGTTTGCAGCGGACCCGAATCACCCGGCTCGGCACGGCCCCCCGGAAAGGCGATCTGCCCGCGATGATCAGCGAGCGCTTCACTCCGCCGGGTGAAGAAAACCTCCCAGGCGTCCTTCCGGTGGCGCAGGAGGATCATCACGGCGGATAATTTGCCGCCGGCCGCGAGGGGCGGATAACGCTCCGTAAAATTCCTACGCAGAGAGTCCTTTAATAGAATTTCCGGATCAATCATGTATTTCGATGGGAATGGCGAACCGGGTCGCGGTTCAGATTTTTTCCGGACGGATCGGAGATCCGCAATAGGCGCATTCCGCCGTCTGCACATCGATCCATTCGACCTCATTGGTCCGGATCAGAGCACCACATTTTCCGCAGTTGGTCGGAAGGGCAGGGTGGACCGGCTCGGCCGGCGGCATGGCGGAGGCCTCGGCGGGCGCGGGGATATCCGTCAGGAATTTTCTCACCTCGGCGGCTTCCGGCGCATGCCCCAACTGATCCAGTTCATCCGCCGCAGACGAAGCGATCTGGCGGACCCGCCCAATCGCGCCGGCGGTCAGCAGGATGCCGAGACCGGTGCGCAGCAGCTGCATGCCCTGCGGGATTTGGCCGGCCTGCCAGTTGGCGCGCGCCGCCTGGAAGAACAGTCGCGGGGCGAAGGGGAGTTTGGAGGCGCTGGCGGCTTTCGCGAGCATTTCGAATTGCTCGGCTGCCGGGCCAAAATGCCCCGCGGTGAAAAGCCGGTTGGCATTCGCGAGCGCGTGGATCGGCCCCGGCGCGAGCGGACGGACCGCCCCAAAGGGCCGCCTGAGACCGGGGAAGAGCGGCGGGCCGATGCGGCGGGGAGGTCTACCAAATCTTGGCATGATGGCTCATCCTTCCGGAATGGTCTCGTCCGGCGGCGCGTCCTGCCGGCCGGGAGTCTTTTCGGCGATCTTCTCCAGGACCGGCCGGGCGAAGATCAGGTAGCCGGTGTGGGCCACCATCCGGTCGGTCGGGCGAAGCCGTTCCGGAACCGGTTTGTAATAGCGGAGGGAAAGCTCGCTGACTTCGACGAATTCGAATTCGTGCCGCTCGAGCGCCGAGAGCAGCGTGCAGACCTGATTGGTGGTCGGGACGATCGAGCCGAAGAATCCGCCCGGGCGCAGCGCAGCCCGCACCTGGCCGATATATTCGTGCGGCACGGGGACATCGAGGAACAGCGAGGGAATGTCGGTTTCTTCGAAGCCCTGGGAGATATCGCGCAGCCGGAATTCGACACGATTCTCCAGCCCGAGCTGTTCCAGGTTGTGGC
>CAZYSF010000338.1:0-1871 GCA_964649635.1 uncultured Anaerolineales bacterium
GCCAGCAGCATGGACATCCCCCGGCTGACCATAAAATCAAGTTTTAAGTAACGGTATCGGAGGATCACATACCCATAGGCGGCCGGAAGCACAATAAAGGAAACCATGGAAAGTCCCCAATATTTATAAAGAAACGAATCGGGATTTGCAATCCCCAGATGGTATGAAATGATCGGTGGCAGCATGGATAAGGCTGTCGCGATCATTAATATGGTCGTTTGCTGCCGCGCTTTGCGGGTGCGCGCCAGTATCCTTTGCACAACCATAATCGCCACAGCGCCGACTGCCGTGATTTCAAGTATGTATGTAGCGATATCCCACAGCAATCCCCCGGATTCGGTTCCTTTGATTGTGTCGTATCCCGTAATGGCATCCCAACTGGATCCGGGGAACAGGAAAAAGACCTCGACCAATGCCATCACCGCCAGCACAGCCGCCAATCCTTCAAGAATTCGGAATATTTTCCGTCCCCGCAATCCTCCCGAGGATCCGGCCCATACCGTGACCTCCAGTAATCCAATACCCGCAAAGCTACCGAGGACATTGAAGGCCGTAATTGTGCCGGGCACCCCGATATTCCACCAAGCGGCTCCGACCAGGGAATACGCCAGCCACACCAGGCCGGTAAGCCACGCCTGATCATGGGCCGGAGGTGAAAAGAGCAATATCGCGAATCCCAACGCCCACATTTCCAAAACGATAATATGCAGGGATATGAAATCTACAGGAGAATTTCCCAATAGATCACCGAACGGGATCCGAACAAAGTACCGCAGATCCCCCCGTTGCAGCTCGTACACATGATATGGCGCCGGTGCTCCAACCAAGAATTGAAAATCAGATCTTTTTAATTGAACCCCATCGACCGACATGAGGATGTCCCCCGGCAGGATTTCCGATATTGGCGGGGATCCCGGCATCGGTTCAGCGGCCATGACTTCATATACCACCGCCACGCCATCTCTTCGAAACATGAATCCGGGGTATAGGTTTGGATTTAAATACAAGCTGGATAATATGAAGTAGAGGATGATCAGCAGCGTCCCCACGCCGAAAAATATCCGCAGCCTGGGTCGTCCCCTGCGGAGAGAATCCGGTATGGCGCGGAATACCTTAATCCCATCCAGGATTGTCATGTGTTCAGCAATTTTGATCCTGATCGGGATCACCATCCCGCTCGAGGGCGAGCATTCCCAGCTGCAAAGCCCGGATCAGTGCGCCGGCGAGCGACGAGACCTCCAATTTTTCAAAGATGGCCCTCAGATGATTTCGGAAAGTATCTTCGGAAATCCCCATCCGCCGCGCGTGTTCCGGATAGGTCAGATTGGTGTTTTGCAGGATGGCGCGCAATACTTCGAGCTGCCGCGGGGTAAGGGCGGGCACGGGCGGTTCGACCGCCGCCGGGGTCTTGAAGAAATGCCGGCCCGCCTCGCGTGAGAAGTAGAGCCCGCCCCGATGAACCGCCCGGAGCGCATCCGGCAGCTGCAGGGAAAGCTCGTCGTCTTTGAGCAGATAACCGCTCGCTCCGGCTTCCAGCGCGCCCTCCAGCAGGCTGAGCGTTGCCATCCCGGAAAGGATCACGAAGCGGGTTTGGGGGTATTTTTTGCGCAGATTGCTAATCGCGGGGAGGACCGGGAAGTGCCCGCTTTGCCGGACGGTGGTCCCCTTTTTTGGGGGGATATTCAGGTCGATCAGGACAATATCGGGTTGGTGCGCTTCGATCAGCGGCTCAATTTCCTCGCCGGCCGCGCCGCCTGCCGCGAGCAAGATATCCTCCTGCCCGGCCAGCTGGTGCGCCACCGCCTCGTGGATAAGATAATGATCGTCGATAAGCACGACTTTAATGGGCGTCATTATTCCCCATTTTACTT
>CAZYSF010000339.1:0-14941 GCA_964649635.1 uncultured Anaerolineales bacterium
GATGCCGGATAAATTCCAAGCACCCTTTGCGTTCTTAACGCCCCTCGGCCCGACCACTGAGGACGGGCCATGCGGTGAGATCCGGTTTTGCCGGCGGGAGCCGCTTTTCGAGCAATGCGGCGGTCATCACCGTGAATATAACGATACATCCGAAGATCAGGAACAGGCCGCGCCCGCCCAGGCTTTCCAGCAGAAGGCCGCCGAGCAGACCGCCTATCGCCATGCCGACACCGACGATCGTCGCGCCGAAGAGCCCCTGGGCAGTGGCCTTCATCCCTTCGGGGGCGTGCTGGTCGGCGTAGGCCACGCCCGCCGTCCAAAGCGCCGAAAAGGCAAATCCGAACAGCAGCTGTACGAGCAGGATCAGGGCCGGGGTGCTGCAGAAGGCAAACAGCAGAAGGCGGACGCCGATGAGGGCCATCGCCGACATGAACATCCGGTGCGGCTGCAACCACCGGATCAGCCGGTGGCCGAAGAACAGCACGGGGATTTCGGTGACGGCCCCGATCGCGAGCGCGATGCCCATCACCGGCATATCCGCCCCGAGTTCCTTCATATACGGAAGGAGATAGCTGTTCATCCCGGCCAGGGCCACGCCGCCGGAAAGCGACACAGCCAGGAAGAGGATCCAGCGTGGATTGGCAAGCAGGGTGCGGATCCCGTTGCGGGCCGGCGAAGCGGCCTTTACGGGAGCGTGAACGAATCCCCGGCTGAGGAATAATGCGAGGAGGAACACCAAGTCCGCGCTCCAAAAGCCCGCCCGCAGGCCGAACATCCCGATTGGCATTCCCGCCAGCGGCCCGGCCAGCGCGTAGCCGATCGTCCCGCCCAGGCGGATCCGGCCGAAGTATTCCTTCTTCTCCCCCAGCATGAACATGGCGGCATTGTCGGCGAAGGACGGAACCGGCGCGAAAAAGAAATTTATGACGACCGCGACCGACAGGACGAGGAGAAATCCGCGCAGGAACGGAAAGAGGATGTTTCCCGCGATCTCGACGGCCATGGCCATCGTCATGATCAGCCGGTGGCGCCGGGTGACATCCGCCAGTCCGGTCCAGAGCGTCGCGCCGACGAACGTGACCAACGGATTGATCCCCGCCATCACGCCGATCTCCGCGCCGCTGAAGCCGATGCTCTGGAGATACAGTACAAAGAACGGCGAGATCAACGCGAAGCCCGCGAACAGCAGGAAGTTGAATGAAAACAAGCGGAAGAAACGGATGGCGGCCTCCGTTTGGGAATGACCGAAAACCAAGACCTTGTTTACCGCAAAGTCGCAAAGCCCGCGAAGGATCGCGAGGAATAAAAGTAGTAAAAGTCTTTGCGTTTCTTAGCGTTCTCTGCGGCTTTGCGGTGAAAAGGTATTACCGAATTTTTTCAAAGAGGGCGTCATGCGGCTGATTTCGTTGAGATGCACGAAAGGATGGCGCGTCGCCGGCATGAGGAGAATGTTGGCGGAAGGATTTCCGCCCCAGAATTTCAACAGCCAGGCGGCTTTCTCCCTCACCCCCTTCTCGTCGACGATTCGTTGAAGGCGCTCCGGCGCGGGCTTTTCCCAAAGAGTATCCATTTCTAATTTCCGCAGGATGCTTTGCGTGCGCCTGCCGACAGCAAGCCGGTAGGCCAGCAGCGCTTTGATGTTCATCGACCGGCTGATCCGCGCCACATCCGCAGGCGGCATATCATTCCCGACATCCACACAACGGATTCCCAGCCGCTCCATCCATTTGCCGTTCAAGAGCGAATGCTTCGCGCCCGCCAGCAGCAGATTGACGGTGAGATCCTCGATCCGGGTGATGTGCCAGAGTTTCCAGATGACGGATTGGCCTCCGGCGGGGACGTGCCGGAATTGGGCTTCGCTCAGCCCGCCCAGTATTTCATCCTGATACGACCAGCGCCCTCCGAGTTTGGCCGAGTGGACCGCGGCATGGTGCTCGAGGAGCAGCGGCAGCGCCTTGCGGTAGTCTTTTGCCTGCATCAAAATCGTGCGGATCAAGCCGTGCATCTTGTTCCATTCGCGCCGTTTGTCGGAAGCCATGATCATCATCCCTTCCTAACGTAAATAAGACCGATTTATACTATATACGGATTCCGCGACTTTTTCTTTTGATTTTTTACCAACATAATAATTTTTTCGCTGTGAAATCCGACCCAACCCCCAATCCCAACGCCTCAAAAATAATCGTCTATCGGTTTATTGCCCCTTCCCTCTCCTCTTAAGGGAAGGGGGAAAGGGCAGGGGATTAAGGTTAGGTCTCCGGATACAGCCCCTTCGGCTTCTTCTGCGCGCCGGCCAGTTCGGCATACAACTTGGCGTCATAATCGCGCGTGCGCACCACCACCGGCATCGGCACCGCATGCCCGAGGATCAGTGCCTGCTGGCGCGTATCCAGCCGCGCCAGGACCTCGCGCAGCCCGCCCGCGCCCGAGACGCCCGAAAGCACCGCCTTCACATCGGCTTCGTTGTCCAAGAGGCAGGTGACGCGCGTTCCGATCTGGCTCATCACTTCCTCGTCGATCGCCGACGGGCGCTGATCCACCACCAGCAGGGTGACGTTGTACTTGCGCATTTCGCGCGCGATCGAACCGAAGATCGTGAAGCGCGCGAGGGACGGGTCGAGGAATTTGTGCGCCTCCTCGATCACGATCGCGAGCGGTTTCGGCTCGGCGCCGTTCCCGCCGGCGGCGCGGTTTTTGCGCTCCACATAGCGGGCGTGGATCCGCCGGGTGAGGTAGTTGGCCACCAGCATGTAGGCTTCGAGCTTGTTCCCGTGCCGGCCGAATTCGAGCACCACGCTGATCCCCTGGTCGAGCGTGGCGAAAATCTCCTCGACCGGATCCTTCTCCGGGCCCTTGGGCTGCAGGAACGAGAGCCGGCGGAACATTTCGAACTTGCGCTGGATCGCGCTGAGCGTGGATTGCAGAATCCGCTCCGTATCCACCATTTCCTTCAGGACCGGATCCATCTCTGCGTCTTCTTTTAATAGCTTCACGATCCAATCCTTCCCCAGCTTGCGGTAAAGGATGTACAGCGCGCCCACCTGGACGTCGTTGAGCGGCAGCAACTGGGCGATCAGTTCGATATCTTCCGGGACGAGTTCGTCCAGGCCGATGTGCAGCTCGCCGTCGACTTTGCTGCCGCGGTGGCGCGAGGTTTCCGGGTCGAGGGTGTAGACGCTGACGCGCGAATCAAAGAGCTGGCGCAGCCCCTTGAACTCGCGCCCGGCCTCGTCGCGCACCGCCCAACCGTAATCGTTGTGCATGTCGAAGATCAGGCACGAGGCGATCTGCGAGCGGATCAGGCCCGCCAACAGGATCCGGGTGATGAAGGATTTTCCGGTGCCGCTCTTGCCGAACACGCCCGAGGAGCGCTCGACCAGGCGGGAAAGATCCAGGTTGACCCGCGCGTCCTCCATCTCCAGCGGCGAGCCGATGTTGAAATGGATCTTGTCCTCCTCGCCGAAGACCAGGTTCACTTCCGTCTCGCTGGCTTCATCCACGCGCGAAAAATGGGCCGGGATGGTTTTGATCGGCCGCACCTCGTGGGTGCCCTCCGCCAGGACCAGCATCGGCGAGACGTGCATCGTCCCGTAAGC
Organism: uncultured Anaerolineales bacterium; assembly: GCA_964649635.1. Classification (GTDB taxonomy): domain Bacteria; phylum Chloroflexota; class Anaerolineae; order Anaerolineales; family RBG-16-64-43; genus JAFGKK01. The sequence goes on from CAZYSF010000339.1 coordinate 3,597, forward strand.
CATCGTCCCGAGGAACACCTGCTTGGAGAATTCGTCCTCGGCGGCGGGCGGGTTGGCCGCGAGCGACGGGTTGAGGCTTTCGAGGCGGATGTCGGTCACCATCCCGAAGAAGGTTTTGCCCGTCTGCCCGCGCAGAACCACATAGCGGCCGACGGCGAGATCCTCCAGCACGCTCTGCGGATGGAGTTTCACCGTCAGGCCTTCGGTCAGCGATCCGCCGACGACGATCCCGAGCGGGTGGCGCCCGGCGGAAAGCGGCGCGCGGTCGAGGGCTTTATCGAGTTCATTTTCGGGCATGGTTCGTCCTCTCTTTGTACACCGGAGCACCGAAGAAAACGGATGTCACCGAAAAAAATTTAAAATTATTTCAGTGCTTCGGTTCTTTTCGGTGTTTCGGTGTACTCCCATTACGCACTGAGTTGCGGCAACAAGCTGTACAGCCGCTGAAGATCCTCGGCCAGCAGCCGCGTCAGTTCGCGCGCCGCTTCCTGGAGAAACCGGTTCTGCGGATCGGCCGGCTGGGCCGCGGCCGCCGCGCGGACGCATTCGGCCAGGACCTCGTTCGTGGCGCCCGCCGATATCAAAATCGAGAGGAACGAAAAATTCCATCCGCCGCTTTTGCCCCGCAGGAAGCTGCGGATCGCTTCCCCCTCGCACGGGTAGACCGCCTCGAGCGCCGAAGGCGGCCGCGGCGGCAGGCGCTGGGTTGCCTCGCCGCTCTTGGAGAGGTAGCCGGCCTGCAACACCCGCACTTCGAGCGGCGTGAGCCGCCGGTCGCGCTGCTCCTTGATGTAAGCCGCCTTCGCGTCGCCGGCCACCAATTGGCGCGCGAAGGTGTCGTCGACGATCCGGATGTCGGCCACAATGCCGATCGCTTCCGCTTCACCCGCCGCCGCGCGCAGAAAGGCGCCGATGCGGACCGCAGCGCACTGGTCTTCGATGCAGCCGCACAGGTATTCGGTGGAGCCGCCCGAAAGCACGCGGCCGATGGGGGCGGAATTTTTTTCAGTCATGTTTATGTCCCTCTTTCTGCCCCCTCCGCTATCCTCCCCCGTAAGCGCGGGAAGTGCACGAAAATTAGTTAACTTATTCCTGCTTCCCGCGTTACTGGGGGAGGGAAGGGAGAGGGCTTAGTGTTTTCTCGCTCTTCCCTTGTGTGATAGTTTCTCCGACCGGTTGAACCGCAATCCGCCGCGGATCAGGGATACCGCCATCTGTTCCTCGAGGTACTGCTTTTCCTCGCCGGAGACGAAGGCTTCCTCGTCGGCGCGGATCAGGGCGTAGGGGTACGGGTCGTTGAGTGTGACCGAGCTTTGTTCGACGAGGGCCGCGTGCACGCGGTCCACCAGGGCCGGATCCTTCGCCGTCCACTCGGGAATTTCCACCCGGGCGATCACCGGGTAGCGCTGCCCGACGTTGAGGTAGAAGAAGTGCGCGCTCTGGTTCGGCTCGCGGTTGCGGTACAGGTCGTTCCAGTAGGCGGCGAACTCGAACACCGCCGAGCGTTCGCCCGGCGCCAGCAGGGTTTCGAACAGCAGCCGGTCGTCCAGCCCGGGAAACGGGGTTCGCCCGCCCCGGCCGGCTTTCCCCTTCGGGGAGGGATCCAGCGCCAGATCGATCAGCGACAGCACCGGGGAACCGCCCGGGCGGGCGATGTAGCCGGCGGCGGGGATCCCCTCGCGCGCCAGGGAATCGATCGCGGAGAAGAATCTTTTTTGCAGGGATTCGCGTTCGGCGGGCGGAAAGGTTTTCTCGTCGATCCGCAGCGCGAAGCCGCCGTCGGCCAGGGCGAAGACCGGCCGCCCGGGGGCGGCGGCGCGTTCGGCAATGGCCAGCCGCGAGAGGACCGACATCTCGTCCACGGTGCGGCGCGCGTTGAGGATCGTTTGGGAGATCAGGATCCCGTCGGGGAAGAGGGATTCATCCTCGAAGAAAACCGCCGGCTCGGAATCCGCGGCGGTTTCGCCGCTGTCGGAGCGCAGGATGAAGTAGCCGATGTTGATGGCGTAGAACAACGAGGCGGAATGCCGGTCCGGGTATACCTGCGAGCCGTCGACCGCGACCAGCGCGAGCGCGGCGGGCGCGGCGGAGGCGCTTTTCCGGAACGCGATCGCTTCGCCACAGGAGGGCATCGCGCCGTTCCAGCCGCGTTCGGCTTCGGCCTTCGCTTTTTGGGCGAGGTCCGCCCGCCCGGCGGCGAGATCCAGCGCGCGTTGCACCTTGGGCAGGTCGGCCCGTAGTTTTTCGGCGCGCGCTATGGCGCTTTCCTGCAGGCGGTCGATCTGTTTGGATACTTTATGCAGTCGCAGCGTCATGGGCGGTTGGGGTTCCGGTGCTAACGATAGGATATCCACCCGCGATTGTCAAGCCGATTAGGCGGTTTCACCCTGGGAAGAAGTATTACATTCGTGTCGTGAAAGAATTCATGAAGGGGTATTACCGCTTGCCAATTTCCAGGTCGCGAATGGCCAGAGCCCAGAGAAAACCGAAAATTCCGACGACGAAGATTAACTCTATCGAATGTACCCAAACATAATTTACTCCGAATAATGGCGGCACCTTTATTAAAATCAAACATATCGTTATCAAACCACCCGCAATAAATGGAGAATTTCGACGGAGAGAATATGAAAACCTATCTTTTTCGGATGGAGATTCGAGGGCCCCATCCCGGACATCCATGACCAAACCCCAGAAGAGAGGGGCGGCAAGGAATATGAAGATAAAGAGAATTTTATCGGCGACGGTTTCGACGCCGGAATCCCATATCCACATATCCAAAAAGAAGGCAATGAGGAGTATGAAAATTTTAACTCTTCTTTCCATTTTTATTCCTCCATTGTATTAATTCAGATCGTCCGGTATTCTCAATGGGGTCTTATCATGGCGGATATGGCTGATCGAGGGGGCTGAAAGGTGGATTCATCCCAGGATGATATTCCACGTCGGTAATTGAATAATCATTATTCAACCATTTGCAGAAATCCTCATAACTGGACACTAATGACGCTCCCGAAACCAGCCACCCCAAAGGGCCTTGAGTTGTTCCGGCAATGGTTACACCCGCGCCCACCATTATTTTCCACCCATCATAACGAGCATGTTCTTTCTCGTAAAAGAGATAACCATTATCCGTACTGGGCGATGATGGGGTTGCCGGATCGTCTGCGCCATCGAGCATTCCAACCTTCGACCAGTATACGGGTTCAAAAGGCACTGGAACCTTAGTGTCATCCCCAATCCGCGCTCCCGGCGTTTGATCTATAGACAGGCGTCCATCCGATTCCATATGATACAAAGCTATATCTGTTGCCGAATTTGCCAAAAAGAAAATTGCATCCTCGCCATCCCACGCTCTGCCTTCATTCACATTCCATAGAATTAAATTTCCTTCGGCATCATGTGTAATGATGAAGGTGACGAGTTTCCCGTCAGGCATCCTCACCTGTAGAACATCGCCTGGTTTTGACAGGTTAATCATATAGTTCAATTTATCAAAATTCGTATTCAATAACGGAGCGTCAAGTTCGCCGCCCGGTCCGCCGTAGAGAGGAGCATCAGCCATTAACGCCCTATTCTCTCCCAGCAGAGCAACGGTTTGATTATCCGCCTCTTCAAACGCCTGCGCGGTCTTGCGCAGCGATTCCGCATTACCTGAAAGGCTCGCTTTCAGTTCCCGGCACTGCCTCTGGATCTCATATCCTGCCTTGCGGGCCGGGCCGGAAAGCTGGCCGTCGTAGCTCGGCATCGCCATGGCGGCGGCCAAAATTTCGTCGCCCGCCCGGTTAAATGCATCGGCGGCGGATTCGAAATACTTGGCTTTGGCCTTTAAGTCTTCTGTGTTGACCCGGATGCGCGTCATAATCCCCTCTTTGCGGCCCTGAAATCACCATCAATCATCCGATGGTCAATTTATATCATGGTTTATAATCCGGAGCAAATACACGTTGTTTTCCATTTTATATCCAAGCAATTAACGATTTCGGCATTTAAAAAAGGTGGTGCATAATGCAATTCGCGCGCGCCCTGAAGTTTTTCTTCAGCGATGATCATTGGTTTCGGAAGGTCCTGATCGTGGCGGCCTGCCAGTTCATCCCGATCCTGGGTTCGGCGGCCGCGACCGGCTGGGCGCTTCATATCTGCCGGCGGGTGATCCGCGGCGAGAAGGATGAGGCGCCCAAATTTAATTTCCGCCGGCAACTACCGGACGGACTTGCGGTGTGGGGGATAGGTTTGGCGTATCTCCTCCCGGCCGCCGCCCTGCTGGGCGCCGGTGGGATCCTTTCGGCGCTGATTTTTCCGGCCGGAAGCGCAGGCGCACCGGCGGCTTTCGATTCATACTGGTGGGGGATCGAGTTGCTGGCGGTCGCGCTTCTACTCGGCGGCGCCATGGGGGCGGTCGCCGCGGTCGGCCGGTTCGCCGCCGCCGGGTCCTGCCGGGCGGCGTTTGAATTCCGGGAGATTGTTTCCACCATCCGGTCTACGCCAATGGCTTTCCTTCAAGTGCTTTTACTGGGATTACCCCTGGGATTGCTGGCGCTTTCGGGGGCCGCAATTTGCGGCGTGGGGCTGTTTCTTACGAATGCCTGCGCCCTCGGATCGTGGTTCCATCTGGCCGGGCAGGCCCATCTCCTTGCCGCCGAAAAGGCCGCTTCCGGGTCGGTTCCGGGACGGGCGTAACAAACAAGCCCTTTACCCGTACTAATGAGTAGAAACACAATTCGGAAAATATCCGACCATACTATTCTTTTTGTGAGGAGGATTTACCATGGAAAACCCGACACCCGCACTTCCCCGCCCGTCGCGGCCGCCGAAGCTCCAGACGATCGGGATCCTGATGCTCATCAGCGGAGCCATTAATATCAGCATGGGCCTGGGAGTCGTCGTGGGCTTCGCCCTTTCGGTCGTGCTGCTGTGCTGCATCCCGCTCGCCGCGCTGCCCCTGGCGCTCGGCGTTTTCGAAGTGATTTACGGGATCCGGCTGATCGGGTCCGGTCAGGAGCCGGTCGAACGGAATACCCTGCAGACGATTGCGATTTTAGAGGTAATCACGATCGTGTCCTCCAACATCGCCTCGTTCCTGGTCGGCATCATCAACCTCGTTCTCTTGAGCGATACCGAAGTGGCCGGATACTTAAAGCAGTAGCCATTTCGCCGGGACTGAAATGCACAAAAAAACGGGCGGCATTACGCCGCCCGTTTTTTCTTTAAGGTTGCCTGAAAATCATTGCCCGGCGGGCGGGATGAGATTATTAATCTGCATCCGCAGCCCCATGGCATCGGAAATGAACGGGAACGGCTGAACGGTCCCGCCGCTGCCCTTGACGGTGACCGTCCCGAAATTCAGGATCCGACCCCAGAACGGCTCGTCCACGCTCACGCTTTCGATTTTGGAAAGCATCACCTCGAGCGACTTCCGCCGCAGCACGCCCGATTTTCCGATCACCCGTTTGTTGGTCACGGCGAACTCGGTCGAAAAGAATATCGCGATCCTGGTGAGCAGGTTCAGGAACGCCATCAGCAAGTACAACAAGCTGATCCCGGCGCAGCATACGCCCGCCAGCGGCTGGAGCATGCTGTAGTCGGATTCGCCCAGCGGCAGGCCTTCGAGGCTGGCGAATGTCTCATAGGGGATCAGAAAGGGCACCAGAGACAGCAGCAGGAACAGGCCGGCGGTAAACATTCCAAGCACCGGATTGATGAACATGCCCCAATGCAGACGCGCTTTCAGAATAATCCGTTCCCCGCTCGACAAGCTTTGTTCCACGTAGCTCATTAATCCTCCCGGTTACCAGGTTTCCCAATGCACGATTTCGTCGAAAGGCTTCCGGCCGGGTTGCAGGACGCCGGAGGGCGGCTGTTTTTGTGGATCGAAATACCCGAAGGAGATGGCGATGTGCGCGTGCCACTCCGGGGGGATGGCGAGGATGCGCCGGACTTCATCGGTTTCGTACAGGCTTGCCAGGCACGAGCCGATCCCGAGTTCCCAGGCGGCCAGCTGCATGTAGGCCGCGGCCTGGCCCGCGTCGAAGGCGATCGTGAATTTCTGCGCCGGATCCAGCGTGGCGATGACGATTCCGAGCGCGGCGCCGGCGAGGTGCCCGGCCCACTTCCCGGTGAGGGAAAGGCGTTCGAGCGCGGCCCGTTCGCGGACGGCGAGGAAATGCCAGGGCTGAAAATTTTTTGCGGATTGCGCGCGCCGGCCGGCGCGAAGGATTTCTTGAACGACGGGATCGGGGATGGGGGCGGGAAGGAAGGAGCGGATGGCGTGTTTTTCGCGGATGGCCCGGGCGACGTCCATACGGCTCCTGCGGTGGAAGGGCTATCCCGCTTGCGCGGGATTAGGATCCCGCTGTGGTTTGCGGCGCCGGCATGCGTGTTTTACGCGACGCGATACCGCGTGGCGGGTCTTGCGGTGGATTATTCGATCGTCTTGCGTTTGAATTCCGGGAGGGCGCGGAGATAGATTATCCGGGCGTCGAATTTTTCGATGCGGCCGTTCAGGCGCAATCGCTCGAGTTCGCTGTCTTGCACGGGGTGGCCGAAGGCGCCCTGGTGCAGAAAATCCCCGGTCTGAATATCCTGGAGGTTTCCAACTTCCCATTCAATCACGATCGTGCCGTCCTGGAGGACGTACACCCAATCGCGATTCACCGGTGTGCCACTCGTCATAAGAACCTCCGTCGGCTCGAACGCCGGTCCAACAAGCAGGGGGTAGTGTACCATGCGCTCCCGCCCACGGCAAATTAGGCTCGGTTCAGGCGGACGGGGAGGATGTACGCATGAGGTAATTGCAGGGCAGACTGCCTTCGCTCGGGATGACTTGCTTGGTATGTCATCCCGAGCGAAGCGAGCGATCGGTGACACAGGATCGGGGATCGGTGTCCTTTCAGGCCGAAAATGCTCAATGCATGCGCTGCCGATTCCTCGTCGCCTGGGAAATCACCAGCCTCCTCGGAATGACATACTGTACGGGTCAGTGCGCGCAGAGCCACTCGAGGCAGTTGCGCCACATCCCATCGGTGGTGGTGTGCCCCGCGCCGGGATGCAGAGTCACGCGCAGGCGGTCCGGATGGGCGCGGTAGATTTCCCGGACCGCGTCGCGGAATTGCAGCGCGGTGTCCGGCGGCACATGCCGGTCCTCGGCGCCGAATTCGAAATCGAGCGCCGGCATGTGGCGGTAATGATCGGCATGGGTGAGCGGGTTCAGCCGGTCGTAGAAATGCTGCGCGTAGGCATCCGCCTCGCCCGGCGGCATATCCGCCCCGTTGCGCAGCCAGTCGGGCGAGGAGCCGCTGACCGATGCGGAGACGATGCGGGAGTCGGTCCCCGCGGCGGCGACGGCGGCGACGCCGCCCATCGAGATTCCCCCGGCGCGAATTTCCGGTTCGACGTGCCGTTCCCGGATGGCCCAGTCGATGACCCGCAGGATGTCCAGCGCCGTCTGCCCGAAGATCGGCCACATGTGCCGGCGGTAATTTCCAAAAACGCGTTTCGGAAGCGATTCCTTATCCTCCGCGGCCCGCTCCCCGTGCTGCCACGGGTCGAAGCTCAGGGCGAAGAAGCCGCGCGCCGAGAGCTCGCGCAGGTACGGCTCCATATCCTCTTTGCAGCCGGTAAAGCCCGGAAGCCAAATCGCCAATTTGCGCGGCGCGGAACCGGCGGCGGGCTCGATCCACAGCGCCGGGATGTGGTCAATCCAAATTGAATTCATTGCGGCTGGCATAAATGAGTTCCTAAACAACCGGAAAGTCTTGAACCGCAGAGGCGCAGAGTTCACGGAGAAATACGAAAAAACTTAGCGTCCGCTGCGTCCTGGCCCAGCCCAACCAGGGCGGGCTTTGCGGTGGGAAAATAAATTATTCCGGCATCCGCTACGCGAGGTAGCATGCCGCCGAGTGGCCGGGCGCTTTTTCCTCGAGCGGCGGATGCGGATTGTTGCGGCACACGTCGGCGGAAATCGGGCAGCGCTCGAGGAAGCGGCAAAGCGGGGCCGGATCGATCGCGGCCTTCACCCCGCCCAGGATCCGCGGCGGCTCGCGGGTAATGCGCGGATCCGGCGCCGGAACGGCCGAGAGCAGCGCCCGGGTATACGGATGCTGCGGCCTGGAAAGCACTTCCTCGGTCGGGCCGGTTTCGACAATCTTCCCGAGGTACATCACCGCCAGCCGGTTCGCCATGTAGCGCGCGACGGCGAGATTGTGGGTGATGAAGAGATAGGAGATGCCGGTCTTTCCCGCCAGGTCCAGCATCAGGTTCATGATCCCGGCGCAGATCGAGGCATCCAGCATCGAAGTCGGTTCATCGGCGATGATCAGGGCGGGGCGGAGCACAAGCGCCCGGGCGATCGCCACCCGCTGGCGCTGGCCGCCCGAAAGCTCGTCGGGGAAGCGTTGGCGGAACTCCCCGGCCGGGGCAAGGCCTACGGTCGCGAGAATCTCCGCGACGCGCGCCTGCCGTCCGCGCGAGTCGGATACGCGCTGAATGGCCAGCGGCTCCTCGATGATCTCGCCCGCTGTCATGCGCGGGTCCAGCGCCGCATACGGATCCTGAAAGATGATCTGCACCTGCGAGCGGAACGCCTTCATCGGCGCGCCATTCTTTATCGATGCGAGATCGGTTTGGGCGCCGTCCGCGTCGGTGAACAGGATCCTTCCGGACGTGGGCTCGAGCAGCCGCACCAGGAGCCGGGCGGTGGTGGTCTTGCCGCAACCGGATTCGCCGACCAGGCCGAGCGTCTCGCCGCTGCGGATCTCAAGCGTAACATCGTCAACCGCATGCACGCGGGATTTGCCGCGCGCGAACAATCCGCTGTCGACGGGGAACAGCTTCGTCAGCCCGCGCGCCGCGAGCAGTGCCCCGCCGGGCGGACGGCCGCTCATGCGTCCCTCCCGACCGGGTTCCAGCATGCCGCGAAATGCCCGCCGCCGAAATCCTCCCAGGCCGGATCGCGTTCGGCGCAGACGGCGAGCGCACGCGGGCAGCGCGGGTGGAAGCGGCAACCGGAAGGCGGATGGGCAAGATCCGGCGGTTCGCCGGGAAGCGCGGCGAGTCGGACGCGCGGCCCTTGCAGGCTGGGGACGCTCGCCAGCAGCGCGGCGGTGTAGGGGTGCAGCGGGCGGTCGAACACGTCCATGGCCGTGCCCAGTTCGGCCAGCCTTCCGGCGTACATCACCGCGATCCGCCGGCTGATCTCGGCCAGCACGGCGATGTCGTGCGAGATGTAGATCATGCTCATGCCGAACCGCCGCTGCAGCGAGCGCAGCTCACGCAGGATCGAATCCTGGACGATGACGTCGAGCGCGGTGGTCGGCTCGTCGGCGATCACCAGTTCGGGGTTGCAGGCGAGCGCGAGCGCGATCACCGCCCGCTGGCGCATTCCGCCGCTGTACTCGTGCGGGTAACGCCCGGCCAGGGCCGGATCCAGCCCGACCAGGCGGAAGAGTTCGGCGATACGGTCGCGCGATTGCGCGCGGGTGATGTTCCGGTCGCAGGCCTCGAGCGCTTCGCGGATCTGATCGGCGATTTTATAGACGGGGTGGAGCGAGTTCATCGCCCCCTGGAAGATGACCGCAAGGCGCCGCCAGCGCAGCGGGCGCATCGCCTCCTCGGAAAGCGGCACGAGGTCGGTTTCCCCCAGCAGGATTTTCCCGCCGGTGATCCGCCCGTTATCCGGGAGCAGTTTGAGCAGGCTGAGGGCGAGCGTGGTTTTCCCGCAGCCGGATTCGCCCGCCAGCCCGAGCACCTCGCCGCGCGCGAGCGTGAACGACACGCCGTCGACGGCCGAGACCCCGCCCGCGCGGGTGGCGTAACGCGCCGAAAGATTCTCAACCGTCAGAAGATTACCGTCCATGCCGGTTCCTCAGCGCGCCCGCAGCCGCGGATGCACGATCCCGTCGAGCGCGCGCCCCACCAGATAGAACGACGAACACAGCAGCGTGATGCCCGCCCCGGCCGGCAGGACCAGCCACCACACCTCGGGCCGGAGCAGGTAGCCGGAGACCGCCGCCGAATGGATCATCATGCCCCAGGTCATCTTAGCATCGATTAGCCCGAAGTAGGAGACGACCGCCTCCGAGAACACCGCCTCGGTCACGGTGAACATCATATAGAGCAGCGAGATCGGCGCGAGGTGGGGGAGGATGTGGCGCCAAAGGATGTAACCGCTGCTCCCCCCATTGGCCCGGGCGGAATCGATGTAGGCCCGGTTTTTTATCGCGAGCGCCTGAGCCTTCACCACCAGGACTGTGCCCCCCAGCCCGGCGAACACGCCGATCCAAACCGCAAGCGGCAGCAGCTTCAATTCGAAGAAGGTGGACAGGAAGATCAGGATCACCAGCAGCGGCGTCATGAGGATCAGATCGGCCAGGCGCATGAAGACGGCGTCGAACAGGCCGCCGTAATACGCCGCGGCCGCGCCGACCAAGGTCGCGAGGATTACCGTCACGACCGCGGCGACCGTTCCAAGGAGCAGCGCCGACCCCGCCCCGTACATCAGCTGGCTGAGCACGTCGCTCCCGTATGGATCGGTTCCCAGCCAGTGCTCGGCCGAGGGCGGGGCGGGATTGGGCGGCGGGTGCGGCAGGCTCGGCGTCAGCGGATCGTACACCTTCGGATCCCAGACCGTCCGAAGCAGGACCGGATGCAGGAGCGCGAGCAGCGCGAAAAAGGCAATCCCGCACAGCCCGATAATCCCGATCCGGTTTTCGGCGAAGAGGGAAAACCATCCGCCGAGGCGGGGGAAAATATTCGAATTCCATCGGGTCTGACGATCAAGCATCTCGGTCATTTTACTCGGGGAACCTTTGGCAACCCTAAGGGTGGGTGGTACCTTTCAGCACCCTAAGGGTGGGGGGAACCTTTGCCAACCCTAAGGGTTGGGGCAACCTTTGCCAACCCTAAGGGTTGGGGGGAAGCCTCCTCGCGCGGCATCCAAAAGCCGCCGCACTTGGCGGCGGTAAGTGACTAAATAGTATTATTGCGAACGGAAAAGTCCACCTCGGGAAAAACTGGTTCAGGTCGTTCAGAAGAGGCGATTCGATTCCAATTAACTGCTTGTCGAAAAATGCGAGCAGACAGCTGTTGATGATCGTCTCCATGCGGTTAGGGTCAAGATCCCCGGCGGCACCGGCTAATTTAAACAGCGGCGAGATCAGCGGGAAATCGCAATAATCGGTGTGGACGGTGCCCCGGACGACCACCCGGTATTTTGGATTCCGGCCGCGGTCGAAAATCCAGTCGTTCTGGCCGGCGTTGACAGCGCTGTACATCATCAGATAGGGCTGTTCGAGGGAACCGTCGATCAGCCCGCCCAACTGGACTCCGTCGAGGTTGGCGGCCGTCTT
>CAZYSF010000340.1:0-5392 GCA_964649635.1 uncultured Anaerolineales bacterium
GCAGGTTCATGAGATTGCTCCTTTCCGGGGAGAGACCGCCGCATCACGCGGAGGCGGCGCTCAGAATCGCCATCTGTTCATCCGTCAGGCGGATGGCGAGGGATTGCATGCATTGTTCAAACTGCTCCAGAGTCCTTGCGCCAAGGATGGGAATCACCTTCGGCCGGTGATGCCGCAACCAGGCCAGGACCAGCTGGCTGTTGGAAACACCCAGCTCCCGCGCGAGCGAAGACAGGGTTTCCAGCCGCACCCGCGTATCCTCCGTATCGTAGATATGCCAGTTGTAGTACGACTCGCGTTTCTTGCGGTCGTCGTAGATTCCCTTCAAGAGCGGGGAATACGCGAGCAGGGTCACATCCTCATTTTCGCGCAGATAATCCATCAACTCATCGTCGGCATGCACGCCGATCCCGAAGTCCGTCCCGGGCTTGGGACGCAAGTACGAATACTCCTGCTGGATCGCCGCATACGGCTTCCAGCCGCGGACGGTGCTGACGGCCCGGGAGCGTTCCATCCGCCACGTGCGATGATTGCTGCAGCCGAGATGCCGGATTTTCCCCTCGCGGACCAACCGATCCAAAACCTCGAGCGTATCCTCGAGCGGGGTGGAGCGGTCGTCGATATGCGTGTAGTACAAGTCGATCACTTCGGTCTGCAGCCGCCGCAGGCTGCCTTCGATGCCCTTGCGGATGACGGCGGGGGAAAGGTATTCGTATTCCCCCAACAGGCGGTCCCATACGATTTCCCCCTCCGCGTTCCGCATCGCCGGAACGCTCTTCAGACGCGCACCGGCTTTCGTGGCCAGGAAGACCCGTTCGCGGTTGCCCCGCAATTTCATCCATCGGCCGAGCAGAGTTTCGCTTTCATCGCCGGTTGCGTGGCGGCCGGTCCACCATGCGTAACAATTGGCTGTGTCGATGAAATTCCCGCCCGCCTCCAGGAAGCGGTCCAGCATTTCAAAGGATGCTTTCTCATCGGTGAGGCTTCCCATCAACATGGCTCCCAGGCAAATCGAACTTACGGATTCGCCGGTGTTTCCCAAGATCACTTTTTCCATTTTTTTCTCCGATAAAATGAGATTATCCGGATCATCACTTCATGGATGCGCGACTCGATACGTGCGGTTAGTGTGATTCTAAGAAAAAATGGCTGCATAACAAGTACCGCCTTGATCATGAAACTATATATCCACAATGTCAAAATATTGGGATTGGATATATACTAATACCGGAAATATGATTTAATACCTGCAGGAATTGGTGATATGCGTATTCCTCTCGATACCGATAGCGAGATTCCTCTTTACCGGCAGGTCGAATCCTTTCTCCGACTGCAAATTCAATCCGGCAGTATGCCGGCCGGAACCCGTCTGCCCGCAACCCGCCAACTCGCGGAGGAATTGGGGATTAGCCGAATAACCGTCAAGAATGCTTATGCCGAACTCGAAAGCGATGGCTGGATCGGCGGCCGGGAGGGCAGCGGCACATTTGTCATGGACGGCGGCCGGCTGACCACGGCCGGGGGTGAGCCATCCGGCATTCCATGGCCGCTGTGGCAGATGGAGCTTCCGCCGGCGGATGCGAAGGAGGCGGACGGTCCGGCTGCGGAAAGGGTTCATCCGCATCCTATTTCGTTCACCGGGGTGGGTGATCCGCGCTATTTTCCTCTCCAGGATTTTTATAAGGCATTGCGGAAGGTTATCCGACGGGATGGGATTGAGGCGCTGGAATACGGGGAATTCAAAGGTGGCTACCAACCGCTGCGGGAGACGATCGCCCAGGTTCTGACCAGCCAGGGCATTCAAACCCGTCCGGGGAACGTGCTGATCACCACAGGCTCGCAGCAGGCATTGGCCCTCGCCTGCCGGGTCCTGCTTAACCCGGGGGACACGGTCCTGGTGGAAAAGCCTACCTATAACTTCGCCCTGGAATTATTCCGCTCCATGGGGTCGGAGATCGTGGGGATTCCGGTCGATGAAAACGGGATGATCACGGAGGTCCTGGAAGGATTTCTTCAGAAATTCCATCCCCGGCTGGTGTACACGATTCCGAACTTCCAGAATCCGACCGGTTGCTGTCTGAGCAGCCCACGGCGGCGCCAACTGCTTGCCGTGGCGGACCGCTACAACATTCCGCTTCTCGAGGACGACTTTGCGGGGGACTTGCGGTTCGAAGGACGTGCATTGCCCGCCATCAAGGCGCTGGATCCGGGGGGCAGGGTGATTTACACCGGAACCTTTTCCAAGATGCTGATGCCCGGGTTGCGGATGGGTTTCCTGGTTGCAGACGGGCCGGTGTACGCATCCCTGGTGCGCTGCAAGCGGGTCCACGATCTGACCAGTTCAACGCTGGTCCAGCGCACGCTGAATGAATACGTCACGGTCGGGCGGTATCAGAGGCATGTGCGACGCTCCTGCCGGATATACCGCAAGCGGCGCGACGCCATGCTGGCGGCGATACGGGAGTTCCTGCCGGAGGGGATTGCGGTGAATCCGCCGCAGGGCGGTTTGTTCATCTGGCTGCGCCTGCCGGACGGGATCTCCTCGCAGGATCTGCTCCTTTCGGCATCGGCGGAGGGCGTGGAATTCGCTCCGGGGACGAGGTTTTTTCCCGATCCCGCAGACGGGAAACCCTACCTGCGGTTGAATTTCGCGACTCGGACCGAAGAGGAAATCCGCCTTGGAATACGGCGGCTGGGAACGGCGTTGCGGCACGTAAAACAAGTTTGAAATTGGTCCCGCGGATTTTCGCCCGGCAGCCCGCCGGTCCAAGAGTCGATATTCCGGTTCGGGGCATCCGATTCGGCCGAACCAGGACCGTCTGCCGCCCCGCGATCGAAGATTACTCGTGCCAGAGCGGGAGCATTTCCCGCGAAGTAAGCAGGGCGCGCATTTCAGAATCGGCCGGCGCGGCGGTGAAACGGCTGGCGGCCTCCAGAACCTTGGGGAGCAGGGTGACGTCGGACGCCGAATTCAAAAACAATTGCGGGCGTCCGAAGACAAACCCGACGGCCTTTTCAAGCTCATCCTGGCCGGTCAAGGTTTCATACCAGGTGGTCGTGGTCCGCTTGGCCGCTTGCCCCCATGGGCGCCGGCTGACGGCCTTGATCGTCTGGAGGGCAACCTCGCGTTCGCGGCACAGCGCGGCCAGCCGGTTGAAGCCTTCCGCATATTTTGGATTTTGCATCATCGGGTAGTTGTACGGGAGCAGGACCGACGCAAACTCAAACTGCTCCAGTGCGCGCAGGAGAATCGCCGGCGCTTCGAGCCCGTGGCTGGTGATCCCGATGAACCGCACGAGGCCTTTTGTCCGCGCGTCGACCGCCGCTTCCAGCGCGCCGTCCGCTCCCGTGGCCTTTTCCAATTCCTCCCAGGCGGTCACGGCGTGCATTTGGAGGAGATCCACGTGATCGGTCTGCAGCCGTTCGAGGGAACGGCGGATCTCGGCGCCCGCTTTCCCGCGGCTGCGTTCCTCAGTCTTGGTGGCCAGGAAAAAATCCGCGCGGTGCGCCTTCATCCACGGGCCGATCCGCAATTCCGCGTCGCCGTAGGAAGCGGCGACATCGATGTGGTTTATGCCGTACTGGAGGAGAGTTTGAAGAGTCCGGTCGGCGGTGATTTGGTCCGCGCCGGAAAAAGCGGCTGCGCCGAACAACACCCGCGTGCTCTCGTGCCCGGTTTTTCCGAACGGCATTTTCGGGATCATCGCAACACCTCCCGGGATTCACCCGTGCTGGAAAGGGGATCATCCTTGGAACATATTACGGATTAAAAACCCGCGACATATTCATCATACGCCTGTTTGACCATTTCGTCGGAAACGGCGGGATACGGCCACCCGGCTTCCCCCAGGGGAGGGTCCGGTTCGGGTGGCGGAGGCACCTCGAGGTACTCCTCCCATTCCTCCAAACACCGTAAAACCGGTTTGCGTTTTTGTTGCATCCGGCTCCAATAATATTTTGCTTTTCCGGCCACAAGGAACTTCCCCGCCTTTTCCCGGACGAAGCCTGCGGACGTCAGTTTGGCCAATCCGCGGCGGATTTGCGGCCCGGTCAGGATGGCATGGTTGATGTAATCGCCCGCGGCGATGATATCCCGCAGTGACGCTCCCTGGCGGCCGCCGCCCATGACGATAGAGCACAACAGCCAGGCGTCCGATCCGCAATAGCGTGGAGGTTTTTCAGCGGGCATGGGAACAGCGTCCGGCGGCTTGAAAATGGAATCGCATGGAATAGTCGCATCGCTGGATTTAAGAAATCAGGGTATAATCGCAAAATAATTGCGGATATTTTACTATGAAACCTCAAGCCCAATCCTAAATCGGAAGCCGTAGAAAAATCCCCCTGTTGTTTTTACTATTCGCTTGAGATACCGTGTTAATATTGCGGTACTCCCATTCTGCATACGGATATTTCCATGACTCTCATCCATATTAAAGATTTGACCAAGCATTTTCGCATCCTCAACCGTCACGAGGGGTTGAAGGGCGCCGTGCGCGATTTGTTTTCCGGCGACTATCGAACCGTCAAGGCGGTGGACGGCATCTCCTTCGACATCGAACCGGGGGAGATCGTCGGCTACATCGGCCCGAACGGCGCCGGAAAATCCACGACCATCAAGATGATGACGGGGATTCTCAAGCCCAGCGCGGGTGTGTTGCAGGTCAACGGGCTCGTCCCGTACGACAACCGCATGCGCCAGGCGATGATCATGGGCGTGGTGTTCGGACAGCGCACCCAGCTGTGGTGGGATTTGCCGGTGATCGAATCCTTCAAGATTCTCAAGGAAATCTACAAGGTCGATCAGAAGATGTTCGATGAGCACCTGGGGATGTTCAACGAACTGGTCGGGCTGAAGGCGCTCTACACCCAACAGGCGCGGACCCTTTCCCTCGGGCAGCGGATGCTGTGCGACATCGCGGCTTCCTTCCTGCACAACCCGCAGGTTGTATTCCTCGACGAACCGACCATCGGCCTGGACGTCTCGGTCAAGGCCAAGATCCGCGGCCTGATCCTGGAGTTGAATGGCACGCGCAATACCACGATCATCCTGACCACCCACGACCTGGGCGATGTCGAGGCGCTGTGCCGGCGGATCATCATCATCGACAAGGGCAAGATCCTTTACGATGGAGACATCAAAAAGGTCAACGCGCTGTTCGGGGCGTACCGGACGCTGAAACTGCAAATCAAGGATTATGCCGAGGCCACGCGCACAGCGCTGCAGAACGGGCTTGCCGGGAAGTTCGGCGCAGAGCACGGGATCACCATCGCCCAGACGGAGGATTGCTGGACAGATGTCACCATCGATCAGGCGCGGACTCCGCTGGCGGACGTCCTGGCTTTTGTCATGACGAATTTCCCCGTGGAAGACGTCCGGATCGTCGAGATCTCG
>CAZYSF010000341.1:0-2033 GCA_964649635.1 uncultured Anaerolineales bacterium
CTCGCGCTCGGGGGGCGGATCACCAAACTCAAGTTCGGCCACCACGGCGGCAACCATCCCGTCCGCGACGAACGCACGCGGCAGGTATGGATTACCGCGCAGAACCACAATTACATCGTCGAAAGCGAGAGTCTGCCGGCCGGCGTCGCGGAGATCACGCTGCGCTCGCTCAATGACGGCTCGCTCGAGGGTTTCCGGCTGCTCCAGCGGCCGGCGTTCTGCGTGCAGTTCACTACGGAAGCGTCGCCGGGCCCGCACGATGCCCGCGACGTCTTCGGGCGGTTTTTCACGCTGGTCGAAAGGCGGGGAGCCTAGGATGCCCAAGCGAACCGACATCCGCTCGATCCTGGTGGTCGGCTCCGGCCCGATCGTCATCGGCCAGGCGGCCGAATTCGATTATTCCGGAACCCAGGCGGCCAAAGCCCTGCGCGCCGAAGGCTACCGCGTGATCCTGGTCAATTCCAACCCGGCCACGATCATGACCGACCCGGACCTGGCCGACGCGACCTACATCGAACCGCTCACGCCCGAGACGCTCGAGGCGATCATCGCCCAGGAGCACCCGGACGCAATGCTGCCCACCGTCGGCGGGCAAACCGGGTTGAACCTGGCGCTCGCGCTCGGCAATCGCGGGACTCTGGAAAAATATAATGTCCAGCTGCTCGGCGCAAAACTGCGATCGATCGAACTGGCCGAGGACCGCGAACAATTTAACCGGGCCATGCGCGATAACAACATCCCCGTGCCGCAGGGCGGGCCGGCGCACAACCTTGAGGAAGCCGCGGCGCTCGTGAAGGCGACCGGCTACCCGGTACTGGTGCGCGCTTCGTTCGCGCTCGGCGGAACCGGCGCCTCGTGGGTTAAAACAGCTGAGGAACTCCCGGAGGCGGTGCGCAAGGCGATCGCCGTCTCGCCGATCGGGCAGTCCTGGCTGGAGCAATCGTTCCTGGGATGGAAGGAATTCGAACTCGAGGTGATGCGCGACCGGGCGGATAATTTCGTCGTCGTGTGCTCCATCGAGAACCTGGACCCGATGGGCGTGCATACCGGCGACAGCATCACCGTCGCTCCATCCCAGACGCTCACCGACCGCGAATACCAGGTCCTGCGCGACCTGGCGCGGCGGGTGATGCGCGCGGTGGAGATCGAAACCGGCGGGTCGAACGTCCAGTTCGCGGTCAACCCGGCCGACGGGCGGACCATCGTGATTGAAATGAATCCGCGCGTTTCGCGCTCCTCGGCGCTGGCTTCCAAGGCGACCGGCTTCCCGATCGCCAAGGTCGCGGCGCTGGTCGCGGTCGGGTACACGCTGGACGAGATCACCAACGACATCACCGGCCAGACCAAGGTCGGGTTCGAACCCTCGCTGGATTACGTCGTGGTCAAAATCCCGCGCTGGGCGTTCGAAAAATTCCCGGGCGTGGATCCGACCCTCGGGGCGCAGATGAAATCGGTCGGCGAGGTGATGGCGCTCGGCCGGACATTCCCCGAGGCGCTCTCGAAGGCGGTGATCTCGCTCTAAAGCGGGATCGACGCGCTGGACGGATCTGGGCCGAATAAAAAAGCTCCCGCCGGCGGGAAATCCGACGCCGAGCTTGAAAACCTCCGCATCCCGGTTTCCGGGCGGTTGTTCGACGTGTACCGGGCGATCCGCGGCGGCACGGACCTGAAAAAAATATCCGCGATCACGGGAATGGATCTTTGGTTCCTGGATCAAATGCGCGGGATTGCCGAACTCGAAAAAGAAATATCCGCGCAAAAGATGGAAACGCTGCCGGCGGAGTTGCTGCGCCGGGCGAAACAGGCCGGCCTGGCGGATACGCACCTGGCGCGCCTGCTCTCCCGGGACGGGGAAAAAACAACCGCCGCGGCGATCCGCGCGCGCAGGCTGGAGGTCGGAATCCGGCCGACCTTCCTGCGGGTGGACACCTGCGCGGCGGAATTCGAAGCGCAGACCCCGTATCTGTATTCATCGTACGAAACCGAGGACGAAGCGCGGGTCACCCCGCGGAAGAAGGTGCTGATCCTCGGCA
>CAZYSF010000342.1:0-4311 GCA_964649635.1 uncultured Anaerolineales bacterium
GTGCTGGCGGCGATGATGTGGCTCATGAATGCCGGGGCCATGTGGCGGGTGATGATCCGCAACCGGCTGCAGCCGGCCAGTTCCGCCGCCAGGACGAAATCCTCCTCGCGCAGCGAGAGGAACCGGCCGCGTACTTCGCGCCCCAGCGTCGTCCAGCCGATGAACGCCAGGATGATCGTGATCGCGAAGAACACCTGCTCGGGCCGCCAATCCTGGGGAAGGGCGGCTGTCATGGCCAGCCAGATCGGAATGGTCGGCAGCGATTGCAGCAGCTCGATCAGGCGCTGGATGATCAGATCGGGGATGCCTCCGAAATACCCGGAAATGCCCCCCAGCAAAACCCCCAGGACAACGCTGAGGGCGACGGATACCAGCCCGACCACCATCGAGGTGCGCGTGCCGAACATCAGCCGCGACCACTCGTCACGCCCCAGCCGGTCCGTCCCCAGCAGGAACAGCGTGCCGTCCTTGTTCGAGCTGTCCGCTCCGAGGAGGTGCAGATCGGATGGGATTACCCCGAGGATTTTGTATGCGTAGCCCTTCACGAAGAACCGGACCCGGTTCTGAATCGCTTCATCCACCGTCCACTCCATCCGCAGCGTGACCGGGTTGCGTTTCCCGGTGATGCCGGGAACCCATGGATCGAGTTTGCCGTTCCGGATCAGGTGGACCGGCTGGATGGGGATGAACATCAGCCGTTGGTTGGTCTCCTCCGGATTGGTGACGGAGAAGAAATCCGGGAACAACACGATAATGTAGAAAATAATCAAAACGGCGGCGCTGATCAGGGCCAGGCGGTGCTTGCGGAAGCGCCACCAGACCAGCTGCCAGTTGGAGGCGACGGATATGCGCTCTTCCGCCTCGGAACTCACCGGCAGGATGCGTTCCTCCGTGGAAGGGGTCGGGATTGGGTTGGCAGTCATGGATTAGGCGCCTTCCATGCGGATTCGCGGATCGAGCCACGCCAGCAGGATGTCGGAGATCAGGGTTCCGAGGATCGTGAGGAAACAATAGATCAGCAGGATGCTCCCGGACAGGTACATATCCTGTTGGGTCAGGGCGTGCAGGAGGAGCGGCCCGATGTTTGGCAGGTTCATCACCGTGGCGACGATCAGGCTGCCGGAGAAGAGCTGGGGGAGGTACCAGCCGATGGTGCTGATCAGCGGGTTAAGCGCCAGGCGGACCGGGTAGCGGAAGATCAGCTTCCATTCGGGAAGGCCCTTGGCGCGGGCGGCGACGACGTACGGCTTGTGAAGCTCGTCCAGCAGGTTGGCCCGCATGATGCGGGTCAGGCGCGCCGTCCCTGCGATTCCGAGGATGATCATCGGCAGCCAGATGTGTTTCATCAAGTCGACGACGCGCGCCCAGCTCCAGGGCGCGTCGATGAATTCCGAGGAGAAAAGGTTGGTGATGCTGACTCCGAATTTCGAGAAGGCCAGCCACATGAGGATCAGGGCGAGCATGAAGTTCGGCGTCGCGACGCCGAAATAGTTGACGACGGTGAAGAAGTAATCCAGTGCGGAATTTTTATGCAGCGCCGAGTAAATCCCGGCCGGGATGGCGATCGCCCAGGTGAAAAGAAAAGACAGGAGCGCCAGGATCACGGTCAACAGCAGCCGTTCGCCGATGAGCTGGGTGTTGGGCAGCTGGTATTCCAGGGAGAGGCCCAGATTGCCGTGCAGCAGGTTCTCCATCCAGCGCAGATACTGGATATGGAAAGGCTGGTCCAACCCGAATTGGGTCTTCATCGCATCGACCTGCGCCGCGTCGATGGAGGAACCGGAGGATGCCACGGTCGCCAGATAGCTGGTGAGAAAGTCGCCGGGCGGCGCCTGGATCAGCCAGAAGACGATGACCGAAAACAGGAGCAGCAGGATGGGCAGGAGGATCAAACGCTGTAGGATGATTCGCAGCACTTTGTCACCTCGTTCTGCGGTTGCGGCCGGACAGAAAGATAGCAGGGGAAAACCGGCTCCCCTGCTATCTTTCCATGTGTCGCGGAATGCGTTGTTACGCCTTAAAATACCACGTTTCCGGCCTGCCGTTGCCGGGCGTGCGCAGCGGCCAGTCGTTCCCCAGGGCGGTCGGGACGTTCATCATGTTGTTGCTGACCACCACGACGCCCTGCACCATCGGGGTGAGGCCGATCGTGCCGATCTCGTAGCAGTTGTCGACCCAGAGTTTGAACAGTTCCTGGGCGACCGCCGCCTGCTCGGCGCCGCCGACCGTCCGGGCCTTATTGATCAGCTCGACGATCTTCTTGGCGTCGGCCGACGGTTCCAGGCCGTCCGTGCCGCCGGTGTTGTACCAGGTGTTGAACAGCGGCCAGACGGTGATGCCGCCGGCGAGCATCGTGCGCGGATCGAGCTTGGGGTTCCCGGTGAACGGGAAGCCGGTGGTGTCCTGGTTCCAGATCTCGGTCTGCAGGTCGTTGGAGGCGCGCATCTGGAAGTGCAGCGCGCGTTCGCGGACCTGGACGATCGCCTGGACTCCGACCTTGTTCCAGTCCGCCGCGATCAACTGGGCCACGTCCGGCCACGGGCCGAACGCCGGCACGACGGAAATTTCGATCTGGACCGGCTTGTTGGTGCCCGGGTAGAGCCGGATCCCGTCGGCGTTCTTCTTGTCGAGGCCGATCCCGTCGAGCAGCTCGTTGGCTTTGGCCGTGTCGTATTCGGTGAACTTATAGGCGTACTCGTCGCCCGGGTAGAACGGATGGTTGGGGGCGGGGACGGGCTGGCGCGCTTCGCCGAGGCCCATGAAGGCCGATTCCTTGATCGCGCCGCGGTCGATCGCGTACGACATCGCGATGCGGAAGTCCTTGTTCTGCATCAGCGCGCCGAGATCGGCGTCTTTGATGTAGGTTTGGTTGAAGGATACGTCGGCATCCCCGCCGCCGAAGCCGGGCCAGGTGTAGACCTTGTATTTGCCCTTCAGCTCCTCTTCCTTGAAGACGGGGTAGTTCATGAGGTTGATCTGCCGTTCCTGTTCATCGAATTCGCCGGCGATCGCGGCCACGTTGAGCGAAGCGGCGTCGGCGAAGTAGATCATGCGCACTTCATCGATGTATGGCAGCTGGTTGCCTTCCGTGTCGACGCCCATGTAGTAGGGATTGCGCTTCATCACCATGACTTCTTTTCCGACCGCGGTGGTCGGGATCCAGGCCGCCGTGCCGGGCCGGTCCGGATTCTCCGCCTGGTTCTTCTTCATGGCGAACAGCTCGGTCCAGGTCTTGAAGCCGGCGTCGCCGACCATCTTTTCCAGGGCGGCCGCATCGGCATATTTGGCGTGGAACTGCTTCATGTACTCCGCGGGCAGGAAGGCCGGATAGGCCCGGTCGCCGTTGTCTTTATTGGCCATCTCGAGCGGCCAGGTGGTGTTGGGCCCGAGGTAGGTCCACGTGAGGGTGTAGTCGTCGACCTTGGTCACCTTCACGGTCGAGCCGTCGCTGTTTTTCATCCACGACGGGATGGACGGCATCAAATCCTTGTTCTGGAGGATGTCCTCGTACCAGAACATGATGTCGTCGGCGGTGAGCGGCGATCCATCGGACCATTTGCCGCCCTTGCGCAGGTGGAGCGTCCAGGTCGTGAAATCGGCCGAGGATTCATAGGATTCGGCGATTTTAGGAAGGACCTTGGTGCCGTCAGGCGAGAAAACCAGCAGCGAATCGGCCACGATGCGGATGTAGCCGTTGTAGTCCGATGGGCCAAGGAAGCCGCGCCGCCAGGTTCCGCCGTAGGTGCCGATGCTCTCGGCTTCCTCGACCAGCGGGTTTTCAGGCAGCCGCTCCAGCACCGGCGGCAGGTCCCCCGATTTCACCAAATCGTCCAGGATCGGGGCTTGTTTGTAGGTGATAACTTCGGCGATGGGCGCTGTTGTATTGGTCGCCTGGGGTTTGGAAGTCGCGGCGGCCGTGGGGGTGGCGGTTGGTCCGCAGCCGGCGAGCAGCAGGGAAAGAGCCAGGAAGCTTCCGAGCGCCGCCAAGGGTGAAATTCTTCTTGGGCTGGGCATTTTTTCTCCTCTGAAAATGGGAACACCGGATTTATTGCAGGGCGACTCAACCCATCGCCCCGTACGCGCGTCTTCGGAATATCGGTTGTAGGCTCCTCCTTTCTTTTACTCAGGATGTGATCGGCGCGCCGGTCAGGGAGCGCTGGCGCGGATGACAAATTGCGGCTGCAATATGATTTCTTTGCTGGATTTGACGGATCCGCGAATCCGATTCAAGAGCAGGCGAACGGCTTCCGCGCCGAGTTCGTAGCGCGGCGCGCGACAGGTTGTAAGCGACGGGGTGACGAGCGCCGCCAG
>CAZYSF010000343.1:0-1655 GCA_964649635.1 uncultured Anaerolineales bacterium
GATCCTCCAGGAGATTTTCCCAATCGCCGTAGGCGATGTTCTCATGCACGGTTCCTTCATATTTCCCGTAGGGCTGGAAGATAAAGGAAAATTGCCGGTAGATGTATTCCGGGTCGAGGTCCGCGAGGTCGCGGCGGTCGAGCAGGATCCTCCCCTTGGTGGGGGAATACAAACCGGACAGCAATTTCACCAGCGTCGATTTCCCCGCGCCGTTTTCCCCTACCAGCGCCACGACCTCGCCGCTGCGGAGGTGCAGCGAAACCCTGTCCAGGGCCGGCTGTGGCGCGGACGGGTAATAGAAGCTGACATTCTCAAACCGGATGTCGCCGGTGACGGAAGCCGCGGGGTGTTCGCCGCCGGAACCGGATTCCGGACGGATTTGGAACAGGGACCGGATGTGGGAAATGTAGATCGTATGCTCCAAAGCCAGTCCGGCGGATCGCACCGTGATTTCGATGTTGCGCCGAAGCCGAAGGGCGGCGCTTCCGAAAATGGTCAGGTCGCCGAGGGTCAGGACCCGCTCCCGAATCTGCCGGATGATGCCGTACAGAAGCGCCGTGACCAGCCCGCTCGTGATCAGCGCATAGACCGTTTGCATGGTCAGCACGGAACTCCGGATTTTCTGGTCCTGCTGAATGAACTCCTTCAACTGGTCGTCGAACTTGCGCAGCATCAGCGGGGCCAGCCCGAGGAGCTTGACTTCCGGCAGGTTCTGCGGCGAGGTCAGGCGCCCGGTGTAATACCGGGTCCAGCGGCGTTTGGCGGACCGTAAAATCTCCAGTTCCGTTTTCCGGACGACGTGCCGCCACTCGAACCAGAGGTAAAAGGCCAGGATGGGCAGGAAGACGGGCAGGATGATGGGATCGATCTGAAACAGAAGGGCCATCAGGATGATGCTCTCGAGAATCGTCGAACCCAGGGAAATGGTGGTGGTGAGATAGCGGGTGAACGACGGGCCGAGGTTTTGTTGCGCCAGGCTGAGCGTGTCCTGGAATTGCGAATCCTCCAGCTGTTCCAGCTCCAGCTTCGCCGTATGCTCCAGAACGTCCAGGGTGATGTGGCGGCTGATCGAATCCTGGAAGGTCATGTCCACGTAGCTGCTGATAAAGGAGATCACGGCATCCGCGACGGCCGCCGCCAGTCCGACTGCCAGCCAAAGGTAGATCCGGCTTTCATCCTCCGCCGCCCCGCGGAGCACGCCCGAAACCGCGTTCACCAGCCCGCGGGTGGAGACGGCCAGCAGGGCGGGGATCGTGCTGGAGGCGGCCGCCAGTACCAGCAGGGTGATGACCAGGACCGGTTTCCGCGAGAAGGAATATTTCAGCGTCCACAGGCTGTTGTTGAACAGCGTGCGCAGGTTCGAGCGCAATCCGCTCCGGAAAAGGCGTTGCCGCATGTCGAAACGTCTGCGTTTCATAATCGATGAGCCTTAATCTGCGCAATTGTATTCGGTTTGCGCGATCCGGGGGAAAATAGATAAAGAAACGCCGCCTTGAGGAATCTACCCCAGGCTGGGGCTGCGCGGACGGTCGCCCCGGCGCGTACGGCGTTTTTCATCGCCCCCGCGGCCAGGCGCCATTGTCTGCTGAAGACCGACTGCGAAAAAACCGTAAGATACAGCGTGGTGATTTCGTGGCGGCGGGCGGCGGGAACCA
>CAZYSF010000344.1:0-2051 GCA_964649635.1 uncultured Anaerolineales bacterium
GCACCACACGCTCGCCCGGCGCAAACAGGGAACGGGTGCCGGTCTGGTGCCCGACGGCATTCTGTTCGACCGGCGGCTGGTGGTCATCACCCGCTTCACGCCGGAGGCAAGGGAATATTAAGGCGTGTATTCGTCATCCCGGCGCGGTTTTAGCCGGGATCCACTCCCTTGTTTCCTGGATGCCGGCTAAAAACACGCCGGCATGACGATCCAGAAGTTGTTCGTCATCCCCGCGCCTGCCCCCGCGGAATATTCCGGCTTGCCTTTGTTCTTGAAGCCGGAATGGTTGTGAAGCGAGGGTGATCTCAGCCGGGATCCACTCCCTCGATTCCTGGATGCCCGCTTGGTACATGCGGGCATGACGATCACCTAACAAAACTGGAGTTATAGTAAATGCAGGTCACCCTAAAAATCAAACGCTTTGATCCGGATCGCAAGCCCTCCGCGTGGTGGTCGACCTTCGCGCTCGAAGCGGATCTCGCGGACCGCATCCTGGACCTCTTGGTGCGCGTCAAGGACGAGCAGGACGGAAGCCTGACGTTCCGCCGCTCCTGCGGGCACGGGATCTGCGGCTCGTGCGCGGTCCGCGTCAACGGCTCCAACAAGCTGGCATGCAAAACGCTGGTCCACGAACTGGGGCCGCGGATCACCCTCGAGCCACTCCTGGGGCTGCGCGTGGAAAAGGACCTGGTGGTCGATATGGAGCCGTTCTTCGCCGCCTTCCGCAGCATCAAGCCGTTCCTGATCAACGGCGACCCGCTGCCCGGAAACGGGCGCGAACGCCTGCAAAGCCCGGCCGAGCGGATGCGCTTCGACGATACGACCAAGTGCATCCTGTGCGCCGCCTGCACCACCGCCTGCCCGGTGTTCTGGGCGGACGGGGAGTATGTCGGCCCGGCGGCGATCGTCGCGGCCCACCGCTTCCTGTTCGACAGCCGCGATCACGGCGGCGCCGAACACACCGCGAAGCTGGCGGATGCGGAGGGCATCTGGCGCTGCCGGACGATCTTTCAGTGCACCATCGCCTGCCCGCGCGAGATCAAAATCACCAAGGCGATCGCCGAGGTGAAGGGCGCGATCGTGCGCGGAGAAGTGCGGTAAAAAGAAAAAGCACCCTCGCGGGTGCTTTATTATTTTTCTAACTTCTTCTCAGCCTCCCGCCCTCCCTTTCCTCACCCCCTTCCCCCTCTCCTGGCTTTTGGCAGGAGAGGGGGTAGGGGTGAGGAAATGCCGGATGCGGGAGAGTAACCATCGATCATATCTTCTGAACGTCCCCTTCTTCCTCTTCCTTTTTCGCGCGCAACCATCCGATGGAGATCAACGGGATGCCGATCACGATCGCCACATCCGCCAGGTTCGACGTCCCGGTGCGAATGTTGTTGAATCCCATGTTGAAAAAATCAAAAACCTGCCCGTACGCCAGCCGGTCCACCAGGTTGGAGAATCCCCCCGCCCACACCAGGGTTAATCCGATGTACGCCGCGCCGCATTCCGTCTCGCGAAAAAGCATCACGCTGACCCAGATCAGCACCGCAATCGTGACGGCCGGCATGAGCCATACGCGCAGGTTATCCGGCAGCTGCGAACCCAGGCCGAGAATGGCCCCGGTATTGTGGACCGCCTCCAGGCGCAGGAAATCCGCGAGATAGGAAAATCGCGCACCCTCATCCAGGTAAGCCGCCGCGATCAGTTTTGCGGCGTGGTCGATGATGACGACCGCCGCCACGATCAGTGCGAATATTGCGAGCTGCTTCCGATCCTTCACGCCGAGACCTCCTGAAAAGAATATCCCGAGTCGATTTGCCAATCGTAAACCGGCACTCCCCCCGATTCCGACCGCCCCGCCGATAGCCACGGAGCCGATTATCCGGTTCCGGCGCGGAGGGATTGATCCGCTTTCTTCCTTGCTTCCACGAAAGCAGCAACGGAACGTTCCACGTCCGCATCCGTCGTCGCCCATGAGCATACGCTGATTCGAATGACCGGTTCTCCCATCCAGACCGCTCCACCGCACCAGCATTCTCCCGACCGTTGAAGGTTGTCGAGAGTCG
>CAZYSF010000345.1:0-18862 GCA_964649635.1 uncultured Anaerolineales bacterium
GCGGTGAAAAAATCCCTCGGCGTCGATTAATCCGGATTTGGGGTCGCGGGTCGAGATCGGCCCCCAGCGATAGCGATCCCATTCGCTGGTCAGGGTGAAATGCAATCCCAGATCGATCGCGGGATGCGCGCGGGCATATTCGGCCGCCGCCGGGAACCACGGGCAGACGGCCATCGTGGCCATCGAGGATACGATGCCGGCGCTCATCAACCCTTCCATCGCCGCGAAACTGGCGTGGCAAAAGCCGATGTCGTCGGCGTGGATGATGACGACGCGATCGGTATCGGAATATCCAAGTTCGCGCAGAACGGGATTGGGACGCATAGGTCCTCCGAGGTCCGCTTTCTTTCTCCACCACGATCGTGCACTTCGTGACGAGCGCGGCGATCGCGCCGATCGCCGCCAGCTGCGGGGCGAGGAATACGCCGACGACCCCGAGTGTCACCGGAAATTCGATCAGCGTTTTGCCGGTCTCATCCCGGATCAGGATTCGCCGGATGTTGCCCTCATGCAGCAGTTCCTTGATCTTCGCCAGGAGCGCGTCCCCGTTTACCTGGAATTCCTCGGTGCGTGATTTTTGGTCGGTCATATTCTCTCCTGCCCCCTCCTTATTCCTCCCTCGTTTATCGGTGTGCGATAAACAGGGGAGGTTTATTAGTGAGGATACCCGATCGCCTGCAGGACAAGCACCCCAATCCCCGTCAGCAGAAACAGGCCCCCGGCGATCGCCGGTGCGCAGCCCGCCGAACGCGGCGCTTTATCGAAACCGGAGGATTCGGATTGGGTCGATCCGGCTTTTCCTTTCTTAACAATACTGTAGAGCATGATACCCGCGCCGAGGAGCAGCAACAGAATCCCCAATCCGGTGACCGGGAGGCTCGGGAAAATCAGATATTCGAAGTTCAACGCCAGCAGGACGATCAGCAACAGCGCGGCGACAAATAAAACCTGGGACATCCTTCATTCACCTCGTAATGATCAATCGATGCAAAGGTTCGGGAGTCGTGGAAAATTACGGGTAAGGGCAATCGGATTGTAACCGATCCCGCGCCGCCCGGGTCCCGCTGGAGCCGGAACCGCGTCCGGCTACCTGGTGGGGACCGAATCCCCCTCACACAGGCCTTCCCTTCCCGCACCTCCTTCAGTCCCGGTTTCCCACCGGGAAAAACCCTCCTCCGGTCCCATGCCCGACACTCCGCACGGCCGTTCCGGTCTTCCACCCGGATTTGTATAGTGAATGCAAATCCTACTGGAGGAGGAAAACAATGAAGAACGAAATCGTAATTCGCACCGAAAAGCTTCGCAAGTATTTTGGCGCGGTCCACGCCGTGGAAGAGGTGAACCTGGAAGTCCGGAGCGGCAGCGTGTTCGGATTTCTGGGGCCGAACGGCGCGGGCAAGACCACGACCATCGGGATGATCCTGAGCCTGATCCACCCGACGGCTGGCACGGTGACGGTGTTGGGCGAACCAGTCAGTCCCTCCCGCAACCGCGTGCTTCGGCGCGTGGGCGCGATGGCGGGCGCCCCGGCCCTGATCCCGTACCTGAGCGCGCGCGAAAACCTGCGGCTGGCCGCCCGGCTGAACGACGGCCTGCCCGTCCGCCGGATCGACGAAGTGCTGGAACAGGTCGGGTTGTCCGCGGCGGCGGACCGCGCGTCCGGACAATATTCCACGGGCATGAAGCAGCGCCTGGGAATAGCCATCGCCATCCTGCATCAGCCCGAACTGCTGATCCTGGACGAACCGACCAACGGGATGGATCCGGCCGGGATGCTGGAAATCCGGAACATGCTGCGAGCCCTGGCCGATGGCGGCATGACGATCTTCCTCAGCAGCCATCTGCTGCACGAAGTGGAACAGGTGTGCGACGAGGTGGCCGTGTTGAACCGGGGCAAGGTTGTCCGCCAGGGAAAGGTCGGCGAACTCCTGGGCAAGAACGAGGCGGTCCTGCGGGTGCGGGTGCCATCCCCCGCGGAAGCGGCAACCCTGCTGCTGACGCTGCCCGGCGTTTCGGAGGTCATGCCGAACGGTTCGTACGTCACCGTCACCGGAGCAACCGGCGATGCGGTCGTGCGGTGCCTTGCGGCGCACGGGATCATCCCGAGCGAGGTCACCAGCGGGCATCCGGATCTGGAACAGGTTTTCCTTCAACTCACGAATTCCTAATTCAACCTTCCTGCGTGATGCAGGACAAGGAGGCTGACATGTTGTGGAATCTGTATTCGAACGAAAACACCAAGCTTTTCCGCCGCGCGCTGTATTGGGTGGGATTGGCGGTCCTGTTTGGAATGGGCATGGCGATCTTTGGATTTCTTTATGCCGCGGTGCAAATCCCGGCGCTTTCCCAAAATATCCCGCCCGAACAGATTGTGATGTTCAAGGGCATGCTGACCTGGCCGGCATCGTTCTATACGGCCCTTCAATTAAGCTGGTCAAGCATCAGTGTGGGAGGGCTGCTCGCGTTTCTCCTGGTGGGAGTGGTCACGGCCCAGGAGTACCCATGGCGGACACTGAACCTCACGGTGGGGCACGGGACACCCCGGGCGCAGGTGCTGGCGGCGAAGCTGCTCTCCGTCTTTACCGCGATTGCGGGCTGGATGGTGATCCTGATTCTGGCCGTCGGCGCATTCACCGCCTTTACCAGCCGGCAGTTCGCGGGAGGTCCGGATATCAGCAGCGTGAATTTCGGCCACCTGGGAATGAGCATTTTGCGGCAGCTGTTGGCGCTGACCCCGTATGTGGCCCTGACCTTCTGCCTGGCGGTGGCGACTCGTTCCGCCGTGGCCGCGATCGGTGTGGCCGCCGGTTTTTCCCTGATCGTCGAGCCCCTTATAATCCAGCTGAACATGATCGCGGGCGGCGGATTGTCGGGGGTGACGGCTTACCTGCCGATGATGCTCTCGCAGAGCCTGCTGAAGGCGAACGAGTTGGGAGCGGCGGGAATGATCGGCGCCGGCGGCGGGATGAATCCGGGAACTGCCGCGGCGGCGATCGCCGTCTACACGGGCGTCTTTCTCCTGTCGGCATTCGTGATCTTCCGCCGGCAGGATCTCTCCAGCTGATCGAATGCGTCATCTCCGGATCGGCGCGCCCGATGGAATGACGCGCCGATCCGGATCGTTTATTGCCAAACCGCAAATTTCCCTTAAAGGTACAATCCATGTGGCATCCAATTCCTCCAATGAAAAACCACCCTCGCGTTCCTTTGTTTCGCCGACTGAGCTGGAAACTCACCAGCAGCTATGCGCTGGTCACCGTCGCCACGCTGCTGCTCGCCGAACTATGCGGACTCGGCGGACTGGGGATGTTCTTAAGTGAAGCGGACCTTTATCCCCGGGCCATGTCCTTCCTCCTATCGGGCGCGGCGCAGGATCTCCATTCGCCGCTCGCGTCCACTCCTCCGGATACCGACGGAATCCGCAGCTGGTTCCGCCAAGTTACCAACGGCGGGGTTTCGTTTGAAGCCTTTGGCCGATATGCGATGAATTTCGCCCTGGACGACAACACCCTGGCGAACAGCCGGTTCTATGTTTTGGATACCGGGGGAAATCTGTGGTTCACCTCGCCGGAGGAAGAGACCCTTCCAGCCGGGGAGCCTTTTAAAATCCCGGATGTTCCGGGGCTGGATAAGATTCTCCGCATGGCGCTGAACGGAGAGCGCGATTCCGGGCGTTTGTTCGTCGTCACGAATGATCCGGATGTCTTGGCCATCGCCGCGCCGATAACGGATCCGGATGGAACGTTCCGCGGCGCCCTGGTGATGGTCATAAAGAATATGGCCATGGTAAACACCCTCGGGCAGCTTCCCGCCCTGCTGGGAGTGAGCCTTGCGTGCGTGGGACCGGTCGCTATTCTGGTCGGTCTCTTTTTCGGGTTCGTGACCGCCCGCGGCGTGACCCGCCGGCTCGGACGGATGGCCCAGACGGCATCCGCCTGGGGCCGCGGCGATTTCTCCTCTGCCATCCGCGACAATTCCGCGGATGAGATCGGGCGACTGGCGGGGGATTTAAACCGGATGTCGCGGCAGCTGCAGGAACTCATCCAAACCCGGCAGCAGCTGGCGGGGTTGGAAGAACGCAACCGGCTGGCGCGCGACCTGCACGACAGCGTCAAGCAGCAGGTGTTCGCGATCAGCATGAACCCCGGCACGGTGCAAACCCTGTGGGAACGCGACCCGGCGCAGGCCCGCGAAAAGCTTGAGGCGGCGATGCAGCAAGCCCAACAGGCGCAAAAGGAACTGGCGATGCTGATCCAGACCCTGCGGCCGGTTCAGATGCAGGGCAAGCGGCTGGTGCAGGCGCTTGGGGAATTCCTCCAGGATTGGCAGACGCAGAGCGGGATCCACTCCGAATATCAAGCCGGCGAGGGATTTTCCCTCTCGGATGAAAAGGAGCAATCGCTCTTCCGCGTCGTGCAGGAGGCGCTTTCCAATGTTGCCCGGCACAGCGGCGCACAGAACGTGCATGTTGTACTGAACGCACAAGGCGGACAGGTGATCATGACCGTCTCCGACGACGGCCGCGGATTCGATCCGGACAAAGCAACCGGGGGCTATGGGTTGAAGTCGATGCGCGAGCGCGTGGAAGCTCTGGGCGGAACGCTGGAGATCAGGAGCGGCGGGAACGGCACGCAGATCACCGCCTCGATGCCGATGGAATAAGCTTGTCATTGCGAGCCTGCCCCCGAGGAGCAAAACTGCTCGCCTGTGCTCCTTGAGCAGTTTTGATTGCGAAGCGGGGGGAGCGGCGCGACCCCGGCCTACCCCAACCGGGGCAGGCGAAGCAATCACCTGATTCTGTAAAAGAAGGAGATTGCTTCGCTCCCGGAGCATGCCCTGAGCGTATGCGAAGGGGTCGCTCGCAATGACACTATGCTGGAAAGCGCGTGGAGAATATGGACACACCGATTTCGGTAATCATCGTCGACGATCATGCCGTCGTGCGCAGCGGCATTCGCGGCTACCTGGAGGCACAGCCGGATCTCCAGGTGCTGGGCGAAGCCGCATCCGGCGCCGAAGGCGTGAAACTGGCCGCCGAGACGGTCCCGGACGTGGTCCTGATGGACCTGGCGATGCCGGAAATGGATGGCGTCGAGGCCACCCGCCGTATCCGCGACGCATCCCCGCGCACCCAGGTCGTGGTCCTGACCTCCTTCCACGACGATGCGCACATCTTCCCGGCCATCCGCGCCGGCGCGCTTTCCTATTTATTGAAGGATATCAATCCCGAGGAGTTGGCCCGGACGGTGCGCCTGGCGGCCCAAGGTGAAGCGGTATTGAACCCGCGCGTGGCCTCGCGCCTTGTTCAGGAATTGGCCGGTGAGCGCACGCCGCAATCCAACCCGCTGGCGGAGCTGAGCAACCGGGAGCTCGAAGTGCTTAAGTTGATTGCCGAGGGTTTATCCAACGCCGATATCGCCGGGAAGCTCGTCCTCAGCCCAAAAACCGTGAAGGGCCACGTATCCAATATCCTTGGAAAACTTCATCTTGCCGACCGGACCCAGGCGGCGATCCTCGCCTGGCGGCAGGGGATGGTCCGATCGGAATGAAGGGTGACACTTAATTTGGCTGCGCCGGGGTGAACCCCGGCGTGGTGACCAAAAGCCCGCCAAAATGGCGGGCTTTTTGACAACCTTGCTCACTCAAATGAGATTCGCCCCCGGGGCAGCGTATTCCAGAGCCGAAAATTCATCCCGGCACAGTGGGACAAACCGGTGACCTTCCGGCAAGTCTTGTCACGGCCGCAGAGTCCCCGCCCAGATCTGCCAGGCGAGCGCGGTCTTGGCCAGCAGGCTCAGGACGATGTACACCCGCTCGCCGAAGAGGTAATCCTTCCACGGCCCGACCTTCTTATACTGCAGGAACATGTTGATCGCGAAGATGTTGAAGAACACGAAGATCGTCGGGACGATCGCGTAAACGAAAGCCGGCGGTTTGGCGTCCGAGGATCCGAGCGCCCCGTAGAACGAGACGAAAATTACGATCCACGGAACGATCCCGGCGATGCAGCCGTAGATGAACGCGGTCCAATCGGTCTTGGCGGTGGTCTGGTTGTGCAGCTCCATCATGATCCCGAACAGGTTCATCATCGCATTGATGCCGAACAGAAGGATCAGCGCGCCCAGGTCCGTCACACCGACCAGCATCCCGATCAGGACGATCATCAGCGAGGAGGAAAGCGCATACTCGTAGAACCGCGCCGGGTTCATCCCGCTCTTCAGCTTGGCCACGTACCAGTTGTAGCCGACGGTGGCCAGGAAGAAGTGGGCGGCGGCCGAGATGAGCAGGAAGACCGCCACCGCCGGGCCGAAGCGCAAGTCGTAGACCTGGGTCGGATTGGGCACCAAAGAACGTGTCGCGGCGTCGAACCGCAGGAAGTTGGTGAACACCGGGTAGGTGGTGTCGTTGCTGATCACCCACATGAAAACACCCTGGATCAGGTGCAGCACCCCCATGACGGCGTTGAAGGCGCGCAGCCCGGTGTACGTCTTTTCAGACGCCGCAACCGCGGGGATGGCGGCGACGGCTTTTACCGCAGCCTTGGGCGCCGCTGCGACCACCCGTCTTGCAGATTTGACCGGAGTTTTCTTCACAGCTTTTTTTATTGCCATGGTTTCTCTCCTTACCCCTCCCCGGCCCTCCCCAATTTGGGGAGGGAGAAATGAAGGGGCGCTACACAATCAGGATAATTCCGAACACAATCTCCACGATCAGGCTGATGATGTTGGATTGCATCACCGAACGGTCGAGGAACATCGACACGGTGCGCACGGCGGCGATCGCCAGGTACATGACCCCAAGCGCCTGGTAGACTTCCGGAACAGGCAGCAGGAACGGCGCCAAACCCAGGCCGATGAACAACCCTCCCATCACGGCGCGGATCTCGGTGATCCCGCGGGGTCCTGTGGCTTCCAATCCCGTGAAGCCTTTAATGGCCCGCGGAGCGAACAGGGAAATCCCTCCCGTCGCGACCGTCGCCAGGGCGCAGATGATTTTCAGTATTTGCAGAATATCCATGGTTCCTCCTCCGCCTAAGCCCGTTTGCCGTACCAGAACTTCTTCCAGTCACCGCCGCTCGATTGCAGCGCGAGAAAGGTGTAGAGCGCGCCGGCCCAGAATCCCAGGATCATCATCAGGGCCACCCAGATGATCGACGGCACAAGCGCCTTCTCCCGAAATACGATCCAACACGAGAATAGCGCAAAACCGACGTATAAATCAACCAGCGAGACGATCCCCCAGGGATTGGCGATGATTTTCGCCCCATCGCTTGAAAAATCGCCGATGGTGAATCCGTAGATCAGAACGCCGGTCATTGCCAGCAGGCCGATCAACGCAATTGCTTTGGCAAGTTTCATAATTCCTCCTTGGATGTGTGTCGCTGAAGAGGAGTTGTCTATAAAGTGGAACGGCCTTTGTATGGATGATACCCGGCACCTCCGGGACCGTCATTCCCCGCGTGATTTTTAGCGGGAATCCTGTGTCTTTCCGCAAACACAAGTGCAAAGACCCTGGATGCCCGCTGAGAGCGCGCGGGCATGACGATCACACCCGCCTTGTACCCTCTACGTTCGATCCCCGCGGTTCTTCGGGAGCCAGGGGACAAACGGGCTGGTCCGTTCGATGTACGCCGTATACCCCGGCCGCGTGTCCATGGTTTTTTCCAGCAGCGCCACGCCCGAAACACGCAGGAGCAGCAGGGTCATGATCACCGGGCTGAACACCGTCCATCCACCACCGGCGGAGGCAGCGATCAGGTAGAAACCCCACCACTGGGCGGCATCCCCGAAGTAGTTCGGATGGCGGGTGTAGCGCCAGACTCCGGTATCCAGGACTCTGCCCTTGTTGGCGGGGTTGGCCTTGAAACGGGCCAGTTGCGCATCCCCGGCCGCTTCGAAGTAGAAGCCAACCGCCCATACAAGGACTCCGAGGGCATCGATCCAGGTCAGCCGGTCCGGAGCCGCGCCGTACTGCGCGGCAAGCAACGGGGCCGAGATGATCCACAGCAGGAAGCCCTGCAGCAGGAATACCTGGAGGAAGCTCCACCACCACCAGCGCGGGCCGTTCTCCCCGCGCCATTTCTGGTAGCGGAAATCCTCCGGCTTGCCCCAATTGCGGGTGAGAATGTGGATCGTAAGCCGCAGGCCCCAGATGGTGACCAGCATCCCGATCAGCAGTTTGCGCGGCAAAAAACCATCGGGCGTGAGAGCGAAGTAGACCCAGTTGGCGACGACAAATCCGGCGCCCCAGAAAATGTCCACGATGCTGGAGTTTTTCAGATACAGGCTGACGAGCCAGAGGGCCGTCATGCAGCCCAGTATGACCGCCAGCCCGATCCCATACTCGGCAAGCCAACTCATGCTCTCCTCCATTTTACGCTTTGGAAATACAGGCGAACCCGATCACTCCGGGTCCGATGTGTGAGCCGATCACCGGGTTGATCTCTTCCATCCAGATATCCCCGGCGGGCAGCAGGTTGCGGATTTCCTCGAGCAGTTCGCGCGCGCGCTCGGCCGCCGCCGAATGCAGGATGGCCGCCTTCTCGTACGGGCCGGATTCCAACAGCAGTTCGACCAGCCGCTTCATCGCCCCGCCCCGGGTGCGGACCCGCTCCGCCGTCGGTTCCCCGTCATACATCTTGAGCAGCGGCTTGATTTGCAGCAGCGTGCCGAGGGTCGCCAGCGCGAAATTCATCCGCCCGCTGCGGCGCATGAATTCGAGCGTATCGAGCGCGGCAAAGACGTGCGTCCGGGAAATCTGCCCTTCCAGCATCGCCAGGATCTCCGGCATCGTCCGCCCGGCTGCCGCCGCCTCGGCGGCGGCCTGAACCAGGAAGCCCATCCCCAGGCTGAGCTGACGTGAATCCAAAACCGTCACGGGGAGGGTTTTCGTGATTTTGGCTCCCTCCCGGGCGATATCCACCATTGCGCTCAGTTTCACGGAAATGTGGATTGAGAGGACTTCCGACGCCCCCTCCTCCGCCATCCGATCGTACGCCTGGCGGAAAACCTCCGGGCTGGGGACGGCCGTGGTCGGGGCGGGATGAAATGAAGGCAGACGTTCGTAAAATTCCCGGCGCGAGAGGTCCACCCCGTCCTGAAACTCCCGGCCGTCGGCATGGATGTAAAGAGGAACCACTCCGATCCCGTGTTGTTGGATGATCTCTTGCGGCAGGTCGCAGGTGCTGTCGGTGACGATTCGAATGGTCATGGGTTTGCCCTCGTAGTTTAGATGCTGCAAACTCAGGAAGGTGACAGGATCAGCGGCAACAGATGTTAATATTACACTGAAATGACTTTCGCCGTTTGACGGAAAAGGCAAATTGGAGTGCGCGGTCCTGATTGGGGATTGGGCCGGGGATAGGCATGAAGATATTTCGAAGGCTGTTCCGGAAGCCCGTTTCCACCACGCGGGCCTGACGAACGATTAAAGGGTCGTCATTCCCGCGCCTGCCCCCGCGGCGCATACCGGCTCGATCTGGTTCATGAGCCGGGATGAAAGCAAAGCGGGGGTGTTCGTAGCGGGAATCCAGGGAGGGTGTGAGAATTATCGGCAGGTACGGCGCGGCGGGAAAAATCAACCCGCCAGCGCGCCGCTGAGGAGAAACGCGATCACCGCATTTAGGATAATCGAAGCATAGTACGCAACCCCGATCCCCTGCTTCAGATTCTTTTCCGCATCCTCGACGATCACGAAATCCAGCCAGTTGCGGGTGAATTTGCGGGTGTTGATCCGGTACATCATATGGACGAACAGCATAAGCAGTATGAACACAGCCGTGAATACCGCCGCCCGCCGCCATCCGAAGAGGTATATGAAGGCGGCGATTACGGACAGGAGGATTAATATCTTCAGGGCCTTGAACCAAGCCGGCTGCAGCTTGTGGCCTTTGACGAACTTTGCGTCGTGAGCAATTTCATGGAATAGGTTCTTCATGATCAACGCCTCTGCCCCTCACCCCCTACCCCTTCCGGGATCCAAACGCCGCGCCGGGATCGCGTTCCCATTCCTCGGCGTCCCCGGGAACAATCCGGAAAAGCGGGTGCGGCTTCGGGCGCGGTACGTTTCGGATCTCCAGAAATTTCTTCCGGTCGCGCCGGCTTACTTTGGCCAGCAGATGCCGCCATTCGAATTTTATCTGACCCTGATTAACCGGGAGCCGCATGACACTCCGGGAAGATCCGATTTTTCGGGCGTCAAACGCGTATCCGCGCCGCGCGGCTTCATCATGAACCCCCCTTAAATAAGCGCCGACGGCGGCAACCGGCTTCCCGCATTCCCGGAAGCGGATCAACTGCGGGTGATGGCGATACCCCTGCGTTTTCCCGCGCAGGACCTGCTGCGCGAGCAGCCCTTCCCGCCACAAGGCGGTCAGGCCCTTGCGATCCAGATACTTCGGGTGAAGGGACCAGAGTCGCATGATTCACACAAAGAGTTACATCCGCAGGAAACGTGTCATTCTGAGGACGCGCACTACGCGTCCGAAGAATCTCAGAGAAGCTGAAGAGCAGATCCCTCGGCTGCGTAAACAGCAGCCTCAGGATGACAGGGCGAATTGCGTAAACCGCACCATCGGGCCGACCGGGCGGACCGCGTAAACGAGCCCTCAGGCCGACACATTTATGAAGGCCGCCGCCAGATCTCTCGCCGCTTCGACCTCCGACCGCGACCAGCAGGCGCTCAGGCTGATCGCATTCCCGTCCGCGAGGACAACCTTAAGTGAGTAGGTCGGTGAGCCGTCGCTCCACGCGTGGGTTTCGAGGGTGAGTTCGCGCACCAACCTGAGGGGATACTCCTGCACCCGCCGGCGCAGGATCGGAGCCTGGGCGGTGTACCGGAAGATTCCCAGCTGCCGGTCGAAGGTCATCCCGGTATTTAATCCGGCGATCGCCGCCCAAATGAGGAAAGCACTGACGGCCATCGCACCGGCGGAAATAATCGCGGCCAGCAGGAAGAACGGATTAAGGTAATCGTTCCACCCGATCCGGAAGATCAGCTCATATGGCGCGAGCATCGGAAACAGTGAGAGGAGCAGGAACAGGACCCGGGTTCCCACGGGCATGGGCATGCTCACATCCAGGCGCTCGGCGGTTTTCTGAATTCGCAGTTCCATACAAAGACGCCCTTTCTCCGGCCGGATTTGAGTCAGGATCTTCGCGCGCTTCCGGTCCTTCCGGGAACGCGGGCGCGGTAGAGATACCGGGCGTGCAACCCTTCCTCGACCGCCCGGCTCACGCCCAACGCATCACCCATGCGGTTCTCATAAATGAACATCAACCCCTCGGCTTCGAATTGCGGCTTCAGTTCGGCCAGGGTTTCCCTGCGCCGCTGGGCCAGCAGGTAATCCCGGGTCGTCAGATCCCAGGTGCGGAACGCAAGGCCGTTCGCGCCCAGCGCCTCCGCCAGCGGCGTGCGACCGGGCGGGAGCGTGTCGGCCGGGAATTCCTCCCGCGCCACCCCCGGCTCGCGGCCGTAGGAATACAGGAAGGCCATCTCGCCCCCGGGGCGGAGCGCCTTTTTCAAGACGCGGATCGTCGCGGGATAATCCCCGCTGAAGTAGATGGTATCGATGGAAAGGACGGTATCGTACTCGGAATCCGGCAATTCCAGCCGGTTGATATCGCCGACGACGAAAGACAAGCGGCCTGCTTTCGCCGCCGTGCGTTCGCGCGCCGTGCGGACGGCCGCCTCGATAAAATCCAATCCGGTGATGTGCGCGCCGGAGACGTCCGAAAGATATTCCGTGATCAATCCGCTGCCGCAGCCCAGATCCAGGGCATGCCGCGCCGGGTTGAGCTGAGTCACCTGCTGGAGCAGGCCGAGCTGCTCCATATCGGCAAATCCATGCTGACCCAGATCCCGGCCGAAGACGCCTTCGCAGAAGGCGTGATGCGCCGGGCTATGGTCTATCGCGGAATAAAAGCCTGTGTAGAAATCTTTCATGGGTTTCGGACGGGCGGTTTTGGATTACGCCGGGCGGAAAACAAGCCGGGAGCGCAGGTCCCCGCGCACCGTGCTTTCGAACACCTCCCCGCGGTAAAATCCTCCGATCCCGGCCAGGAGGCCTCAACCCGGTTGCGACCGGAAACGGAATCCCCCGGCGTACGCGGCTTCCATTCCGCCTCCGCCTTCCCGTATAGCAATCCGGAGCGGCTGATGCGCCGCTCCGGTGGTTAAAAAAAAGGAAAAAACCAGGCTGCGGCGGAGGATCAGATTCCCGGAATGATCAGCGTTCGCATCAGGTTATTCGGCGTGGTGAACGTCTTTTCGTCGAACCCGGCGGTGAAAATCGCCACCAAATCCAATCCGGGGATTACGTAGATGAACTGGCCGCCGGCGCCGTGCGCGGAGTATCCCTCGAACCCGTTCATCCACCAGAGATATCCATATCCGGCATCCTCGGCGCTGTTGCGCTTGGCGGTGGTGTCCGCGTGCTTTACGGTGGACAGCGCCATCCACTCGCGGGGAATGAGCTGCCGGCCGTTCCAATCGCCGTCGTTGACGTACAGGTTCCCGAACTTGGCCATATCGATCGGCCGGAGTTCCATGCCCGTGTTCCCGAAAGGAATGCCCTGGGCGTCCGCCGCCCACGCGAAATCCTTGATCCCCATCGGATCGAAGAGCGTTTCACGCAGATAAAACTCGGCTGGCTTTCCGGACGCCTTCTGAACGATGGCGGAAAGCATGTGCGCGGCCAGCGGATCGTATTGAAAAACCGTTCCCGGGGCAGCGCCGAACGACCGGCCGAAGAATTCATCCGTCCAATTCCTGCCCGCGTCGGCCGGATCCGGAGTGACGGCCTGCTTGTGCCCGACGGTCATCGTCAGGAGATGGCCGATCTTAAGCTGCGTGAGATTGTCTCCCGCCTTAACCTGCCGCTCCGGGAAGAAATCGAGGACTTTCTGATCCACACTCTGGATGTAACCATCCCGGATGGCGTTTCCGACCAAGGCCGATACCACGCTCATTGTGCAATCCGCGATGGCATGCCGGTTTTCGCGGGCGTATCCCGAAAAATAAAACTCCGAGACCAGAAATCCGTTGCGGATCAGGAGAAAACTATGTACCGGCAGGCTTTCCCTGCCGATCTTCTCGCGCATATCATCGATCGCCCCGTGATCGATACCCTGCATCTGCGGCGATGTGGACGGCCACTCGCCGTTCGGATAATCCACCGGTGTCGTCCGCGGAATGCGGGGCGGGCGGGCGGTCGGCACGACCGCCAGCAGCGGCGGAGGGGGCGTACAGGCCGCGGCCAGCGACAGGCCCGCCAGGCCGAGGAATTCGCGCCGGGTGATCCGGCGGATTGCGTGATTCGAATTTTGTTTTTCCATCACGTTATTTTCTCCCATGAATGCGTGCTGTTCTCCGGCGTGTCGAAGAAAATAAGCGGGCCGGGATGGATTTCATCATACCATTACTTTCCCGGGCGGCATCGGTAGAAAATGGAGCCCCGCAGCCCGTGGCGGTATTTTACAAGGATCGCGTTGAATAATCCGGATCTCGCGGGTTATCATAAATCATCCGTGCAATCCGCTTTTATCCATGAAATCCGTGTAGGTTTTTTCTAATTCGCGTACGAGATGGATTAATCCACAATGAACAATTTGACGCCGGTTTCCGTGTACGACCGGTGCGGCAGCACATCGTCCGCCACCTGGTAGGTCATCCCGGGCGTCAATACCTGCTCCCGGCCGTCTTTTCCCTCCGAGTGAAGTTCTCCCTCCAGAACAAGGACGATGTGCCCCTTGCTGCACCAGTGGTCCGCGCGGTATCCGGGCGAGTATTCGACCATCCGGACGCGGATATCGCCGAAGTTGCAGGTTTTCCATCGCGCGGTCCCCGTCTCCCCCTTATGTTCTTCGGTCTCAATCCGGGACCAATCCGTCACTTCGAACGGAAAATCCAGCATGCGCATGATTTTCTCCAATCGGGGCGGCCGAATGGCCTGCCCCTGAAATAATCGGCGGAATGGTATCACAACCCAGAGTTCGCTTTATTTCTCGCAGGGTGTTCAAAAAGTCGGTCGAGCAGCCCGCGCGCTTTGCGGGCGCATCGAGACCGCGCCAAATTACCGGTGGTTCGACACGCAAGAACCGCTACTCGACCACTTTCGATGCCTTTTTCAACAACCTGCTAGTGAATTTTTCCACGCATCTCCGTGTTTTCTGTGGATAAAGAAAGATTCCATCGAGGGCACGGAAGTGTGCGGAAATCCTGATAAAATATTGCCGCCGTTATTATCCAATGGTATCCTGAATTGGAAATTATCGCACCGTGGCTGCCCCGCGGCGCGGATAATCCCGAAAACACGGATTAGGATTCCATCCGCCCAAGGAGGCAGCAATCCATGCCAAACCACCGTCATAATAATTCCCATCCATTCCCCTGCGGCCGATTCTCGCGGCGTAATTTTTTAAAGATTGCGGGCGTCGCAGCCGGCGGCGCCGCGCTGGGCGGCTGCGGTCCGCTCACCCCCGCCCCGGCCGGCACCCCCGCATCCACTCCGCGGATCGAACCGCCTGCCCGGGTGGCGATCGCCCGGGCGGCGACGTACGATCCCGCGCTGGTGCGCGCGCAGACCCAGGCGCTCCTCGACAGCCTGGGCGGGATCGGCGATTTGGTTCGACCAGGCGACAAGGTCGTGGTGAAGGTCAACCTGGTCGGGGGCGCGGACGGCGGCGCGCCGCCGACCGGCACCACCGCGCCCGAAAGCTACGTCACCCACCCGGCGGTGGCGCGCGCGATGTGCGAACTCCTGCGCGACGCCGGCGCGAAAAAAATATACGTTGCGGATTCAGTCTGGAACCAGTCGGATTTCGAAGCCTGGGGATACCCCGCGATGCTGGCGGACACGGGCGCGGAACTCATCAACCTCAACCGGACCGATCCGTACCGGGATTACGCGACCGTTCCCGCCGGCCAGGATTGGTATATCTACGAATCCTTCCGCTTCAACCGCCTGCTCGAAGAGGCGGATGCGCTGATCTCGGTGACGAAGATGAAGTGCCACTATCTGCTTGGCATC
Organism: uncultured Anaerolineales bacterium; assembly: GCA_964649635.1. Lineage (GTDB taxonomy): Bacteria > Chloroflexota > Anaerolineae > Anaerolineales > RBG-16-64-43 > JAFGKK01. Next base: position 15,029 of record CAZYSF010000345.1, read on the forward strand.
ACCCAGTCGATGAAGAACCTGGTCGGCCTGGCGCCGTTCAAGTTTTACGAATTGAAGCCCGGCGACGGGTACCGCACCGGCTTCCACGGAATGGAATCTGAAACGCGGACGCGGCTGCCGCGGGTGGTGATGGACCTCAACCGCGCCCGGCCGGCGAACCTCTCCCTGATCGACGGGATCAAAACCGTGGAGGGCAGCGAAGGACCGTGGAACGGCAACCTGCGCGCCAAGAGTCCGGGGATCCTGATCGGCGGCAAGAATCCCGTCGCCACGGATTCGGTCGCGGTGGCGGCGATGGGCTTCGACCCGGCGGCGGAATATCCAAACCCGCCGTTCCTGCGGGCCGAGAATCACCTGAACCTCGCCTGCACGCTGGGATTGGGAACCAACCGCCTGGAGGAAATCGAAATCCTGGGCGCCGCATTGGATGACGTAAAGATGAAGTTCGAACCGGCGTGGTAGGGCTTTAAAAGACCGAAGCGATCCCCGCCAGATGCACCCCCGCTTCGCGAGGGCAGGCTCGGGGATGATGACCCTTCGACTTTGCTATCTGGAAATCCTGCGGGCGATCGCAGCGATGAATTCCGGACTGCTTCCGCAGCACCCCCCCACCACTTGCGCGCCGCGGGCCACCAGCGCCTCGACTCTTTCCGAAAACTGCTGCGGACCGACGTCGTAAACAGCCTTGTCGCCGATCATCCTGGGCAGGCCGGCGTTGGGTTTGGCGATCCAGGGCAGCGCGGGAGCGGCGCCGCGCAACTGGTCCAGCACCTCGTCCATGACGTCCAGGCCCTCGCCGCAATTGGCGCCGAACGCCGCCAGCCCCAGCGGCCTCAGCGATTCGAGCGCCTCCCGGACTCCGGTCCCCATGATCGTCTTTCCCGCAGGCCCGAAGGTCATCGAGCAGAATACGGGAAGCGACGAAGCCCGCTTCGCGCCCGTGACGGCCGCGCGCGCCTCCTCCAAATCCATCATCGTTTCCACCCACAGGAGGTCCACGCCGCTTTCAGCCAGCGCATGCGCCTGTTCGGCGAAGGCGTCGGCGGCCTCGGCGAAGCTCAAGCTCCCGATCGGCTCCATCATCTCGCCGCACGGGCCGATGTCGCCCGCCACGAACGCCCGGTCCGCCGCGGCATCGCGCGCCAGGCGCGCCCCCGCGCGGTTGAACTCGGCCGCCCGCGACTCCATATCCGCACGCTTAAGTCTGATCCGGCTGCCGCCAAAGGTATTGGTAAGGATGATTTGCGATCCGGCGTCGATGTAGGCACGGTGCACATCCGCGATCCGCTGCGGGTGCGCGACGTTCCACGCCTCCGGAGGCGCGCCCGGTTCGAGCCCCTGGGCCATGAGGAAGGTTCCCATCGCGCCGTCGGCGATGAGGATTTCGCCGTCCGCCAGGCGCTGGAGCAATCCGGTCCGCCGGATATCGGGTTCGCCCCCGCTTTGCGCACCGTCCATGGCATGCCCTCCCGTTCCGCCCCAAACTACTCGAAGATGATCGTGCGCTGCCCGCACAGGAACACCCGCTCGTCGAGCACCAGTTTCACCGCCCTGGCCAGGACCGATTTTTCCACATCCCGCCCGGCCCGAATCATGTCTTCGACGGCGTAGGTGTGGGCCACCGGCAGGATTCCCTGGGCGATGATCGGCCCCTCGTCGAGCTTTTCAGTGACAAAGTGCGCCGTCGCGCCGATGATCTTCACCCCGCGCTCATACGCCTGCCGGTACGGGCTGGCTCCGGTGAAGGCCGGGAGGAACGAGTGGTGGATGTTGATCATCCGGCTGGGGAAGCGGTTGATGAAATCGGCGGTCAGCACCCGCATGTACTTGGCGAGGATGACGTATTCCGGATCGTACCGCGCGAGCTCCGCGAGGATCTCGGCCTCGTGTTCCATCCGGCTTTTCTTTTCATGCGGGATATGGTGATATGGAATATCGAACCGCCGGACAAGCTCCTCCAATTCGGCGTGGTTGGAGATCACGGCCAGGATCTCCGCGTTCAGGTCGCCGAAGGCGTGGCGCAGCAGCAGGTCGCCCAGGCAGTGATACTCCTTCGTCGCGAGGACGACGATCCGCCGCTTCTCCCTGCCCGGGAACCGGACCCGGGCGCCCGGCGGGAGGACCGCCTGCAACTCGGGTGCGACCCGGTCCTGATCGACCGTATCCTCGACCGCCGTGCGCATGTAGAACCGCCCGCTCTCATGATCCACGAACTCGTTGTTCTGGACGATGTTGACCCCATGCCGGAGCAGCACGTCCGTGACGGCGTGGATAAGCCCTTTGCGGTCCTGGCATTCGATCAGGATGATCTGAGAATTATCCGGCATCACTTATTCCCGGGACGGCTGTCGCCGCCCTTTCCATAGGATCAGCCGGGCTTTTGTTTCTTCCCGGCTGCATACCGCATCCCCATATACCGGTCGCCGCGCCGCAGGTCATCCAGCAAGACCGCCAGCCGTTTCTGCTTCGTTTCCGGGCGCTTGGCGCGGCTGATCCAGGAGAGATAATCGTTCTGCTGGTAAGCCGGCCGGGCGCGATACGCCTCGCTCAGGCCGGCCTGCGAGATCGCCCGCCGGACTTCAGCCGGCATCTTCTGGAGGACGCGGGTCAATCGGGAGAAGTCGCGCACGGGATATCCTTCCTCTCAGCGGAACCATCGCGTAAACCGGCGGCCGAGGCCGGTTCTCCATTCTTACCCCTTAAAAATATTTTACTCCACATTACTTGGAGAATTTGATGCATCCCTTGTAAATAATTCCCATTCCGGGGTTTTTTCCGGGCGCCTCAGCGCCAGACGGCGAGGATGATCCCGGCCAGCCCGAACCCGATTAAATGATTCCCGACCCGGATCAGGAACAGGTTGAAGGGGATCTTTTCCCAGATCAGCTCGCCGACCTCGAGCGGAACGATGAAACCGATCCAGGCCAGGATCCCGATAAAGAGCCCGTCCACCACGGTAGCCGCGCCGGCAAGGTTGACGATGATCGCCAGGACCAGCGCCATGAGCAGGTGCCCGATCGCGCCGACCGGCATCCACCGGCTGGAAGGCTTCAAATCCGCCTTGGCCAGGCCCGCCCAGGCATCTCCGAACACCTTGGGCTGATACCAGATCAATCCGACCACCATGTGCACGATGGCGGCCACGAGGACTGCGAGCAGGTTGATGGATGATAGATTCAGCGTTGCCAGCATTTATCCTCCTATGTGCAGGCCGGAAGGCTCCGGCCCGCGCTAAAAAACCTTCGGGCTATCCCGGTGTGGCTTGATCAATAGATTGCACCCGCCCCACCCGGCCGTCTTCGAGCATCACCTTGATGCCGTGCGGGTGGGTCGGGCTTTTGGTCAGAATGCGCGCTACGACCCCGGCCGTCAAAACGCCGCTGCGCTGGTTTTGTTTCTCGACAACTTGCACCCGCAGGCCGGGGCGGAGTTCGCTTCGTTTTGGAAAGGGCATGATCCTCGATCCTTTGGGTAAATTATCCCGGGCATCTCAATTTTATCGAGGCCTTCATTGTACACAAGATCGCGGCTTACCTATACTGTCCTAACCCCCTCTCCCCTTTCCCATTAAGGGAAAGGGGAGAGGGGGTTAGGACAGTAGGAAAAGACTCCGGTAAATTCCGGAGTCTTTTCCGTGGGGAGAAAGGAGGATTTTTTTATTCCGACTGCCCGGCCGTCGGTTGACACGGGAGAATCAGCTGCGATTCAGGATCCGGTCGATCTCGCCCATCTGCGCCGGCGAGAGGGGTCCGAACTTCATCGCGCTGCAGTTTTCCTCGGCCTGTTTGACGTTTTTAAAACCCGGGATCGGGATCGTATTCGGGCTGCGGGCCC
>CAZYSF010000346.1:0-4568 GCA_964649635.1 uncultured Anaerolineales bacterium
GCATTGCCGAGCTTGGCGGCGAGAAATTCGCGCAGAGTGCGGTCCAGACCGGCGCGGTGGATTATTCCCTCCGCGCCGGATTTTTGCTGGAGCAGCGTGATGATCTGTTGCGTCAGCTGCGGCCCGAGATCCGCCTGGAGGAGCAGGCTTTCCATCTCCTCCCAGACGGCGGGGGTGAGTTCGGACGCCCCAAGCAGCGCGGAAAGGCGGCCGAACGCCGCGCGCCGGGTGCGATCGAGGGCGGTGCGCCAATTATTCAAGTCGGACATATCCGGGGATTATACAACCGGGAAGTCGTGGGCACCGGGCCCGTTGCAGTCGGGTGGATGAACCGGCATCGGGCGGTGGGAAAAAGGGGAGGAATAATCGCCACAAAAAGCACAAAGAGCACAAAGAGATTCTTTTCTTTTTCTTTTTTATTTCTGATTTTCTTTGTGTCTATTGTGCCTTATGCGGCTATTCTTCACTTCCCCAACAGCATTCAGTTCTTCGCGAATAATTTACCCGCTGCAATGGTTTTTTCCGCGTGTCAGGGAGTGACCGTCAGGAGCTGTTTCACCTGCGTTGGGTGTTGCGCGATGAACCGCAATTCGTCGACGACGAGCGGCTTCTGTTTCAACACATTGGCATAGCGCACGAGTTCGAGGATTTCCCGGGCTTCGTCGTCGCTTTGGAACTCGATCTCCATCTTCTCGAACACGTTGCGGAATCCCTTGATGCCGCTGTATTCGCCGATGATAATCTGTCGGCCGGTTTCGATGATTTCCGGTTCGCCCCGCCCGAGTTCTTCAAAATGATACAACTCATAGTTGCGCTCGTCCTTCAGCACCCCGTCGGCATGAATTCCGGACGCATGGGCGAAGGCGTTGTCGCCGACGCCGGGCTGGTTGATCGGGATCGGCACGCCGAAGGCGTAGGAGGCGTATTTGGCTAGCCGCCAGATGTTTGCCAGGCGGATGCCGGGTTGCAGCGTGTACTCGTCGGCGAACCCGGACGATTTATTCACGGCCAGAATAACAGAAAGCAGGTCGGCGTTCCCCGCCCGCTCGCCGATCCCGTTTACACAGGTGTTGATGTAGGCGTCCACGCCGCCGTCGACCGCGCCCTTGGCGCCGGCCAGGGAGCAGGCCACGGCCATCCCCAGATCGTTGTGGCAGTGCAGCTCGATCGGCATGCCGGTCTCGACGGCAAGCTGTCTGACCCGTTCGTAGATCGAAAAAGGGTTGTCGTAGCCGAGGGTGTCGCAATAGCGGAGCCGGTCGGCGCCGTTATCCTTGGCGGCGCGGCCGAAGCGGACAAGGAACGGCATGTCGGTCCGCGAGGCGTCTTCCGCGTTCACGCCGACGATCCCAGCGCCGAGCTCCCGGGCCCGCCGCAGGGCGTCCACCATTTCCTGCAAAACGTCCTCGCGGGTCTTCCGGCCCTGGAATTTACCCTCCGTCATCTGTTCCGATGTGGAGATCGAAAGGTTGATGTCGCGCACCCGGGTGAGCCGAAAGGCCAGTTCCACATCGGCGACGACCGCCCGCAGCCAACCGGAAAGGATGATCGGCTTCAGCACGCCCTGCCCGGCGAGATCCATGTTGGCGTTTAGGTAGTTGCTTTCGTGGCGGGTGGTGGGGAATCCGCATTCGCTCTGGAAGACGCCCAGCTCATTCAGGTAGAAATTCACCATCGTTTTTTCGAGTTTGGCCAGGCCGAGCTTCGCCGTCTGGACTCCGTCGCGGTTGGTAACATCTATCAAGTAGATTGTTTTTCCCATGGAATCTCTCCCTCCGAGGGGCATGAAGGATTGCCACTTGAACGGATTATACCGTCTCGATCCACGAAGCCCGCGGGGCTGTCCACAAAGTGGAAGAATGATTGGCTTGGGTGTTACCTTGCCCTGATTTGGTCGTCATTCCCGCGCCCGCCCTCGCAGAGTGCGCAGGTTCGGTTTTGCACTCAGAACCTGCGCGAAAACGGAGCAAGGGTGGTCTTAGCGGGAATCCTGGGTTTTCAGGAATGGATGCCCGCTACGTACACGCGGGCATGACGATCAAGGATGTCTCGGTGATTATTTTTAAATACTTCCGGAACACGAAGAAGACCTGAAGTGAAGGGACATTCTCTTCGTGTTCTTCCGGTTTCCCTTCGTGTCCTTCGTGGTCCCGTGTTACAATTTCCCGCATGAAGAAAAACATCAATATAAACAATTCGGACCAATGGCCGATCCGGCAGATCATCCTCGGGATCGTCCTGTTTGCATCCGGGGTCGCGGTCGGCTATACCATGCGCGACCTGCCCGCGCTTGCCGGGGGCTCGGGTGGCGCCGCAGCCGGGGCCGGCGCCAAAGACGATCCCTCCTGGGGTCCGGAAAATGCCAAGGTGACCATCGTCGAATTTGCGGATTTTCAGTGCCCATACTGCCGGCAGTGGTACACCACGGTTTATAACCAGCTTTACACAAATTACAGCAGCAAAGTCCGGTTCATCTATCGGGATTATCCGCTTCCCTCCCATGCGGATGCCAAACCGGCTGCCATCGCCGCCAATTGCGCCGCAGCCCAGGGGAATTATTGGGATTATTTCAGGAAACTCTACGGAGATTCGCGCGGGCTCGGCGACGCGATGTATTCCGCATATGCCCAGGAGATCGGTCTGGATATATCGGCCTTCAACAATTGCCTCGCGGACAATAAAGTTGCGAACGAGGTCGATCTCGATATGAAGGATGCCGAGAAGCTGGGCGTAAACGGCGTGCCGGCCTTCTTTGTCAACGACCGGTTCATTTCCGGGATGCAGCCGTATGAAACCTTTCGGGAAGCGATCGAGGCGGAGCTGAACGAGTAGGGGAAACCACGGATTGCACGGATGAAAAGAATAGATTTCACGGATGAAAAACTTGCAGAAAATCCGTGAGATCTTTTTTATCCGTGAAATCCGTTAAAAAATACGTGTATTCCGTGGCGGTATATTCCGGATTGGAATCCTCCCAATAAAACCCGATCTACCGTAATCTTTTTCAGCCCAGGTTTGCTATATAAAAGAAAAGTATCCACCGCAGCGCAACCGAGCGATGGAAAACCCCGCCAGGGCGGTTCTTGCCGCCCGGGGGGATGCCTGCGCGCATACGTTCCGCATTGCCAACTGCCTAAGGAGGAAATATGTCGTCCAATCGCCGTGGCATCCGATATATCTGGATTGGGTTGATGGTGGTTCTGCTTTCCTGCCTCTCCACCTCGCAATCCGCCACAAAGTCCACCCAGAAATCCACCGGTGTGGTTCCTTCGGCGGAAGGGAATTCGGCTTCCGACGACGATTTTCCACGCACGCCCGACCCCATTACCATCAGCGCCACGCTCGACCCGGCGCAGGCGGCCGATAACTCAGAATTTGAAACCCCCGGCATGATTTTCAACTGGCCTGTAGATGGAGAAACGACTGACGGCATGAAGTTTAATCTTATGCCCGAGGGGGGATTGTTGAGCCTGGATGCCGATGGAGGGCTGCAACCCGCCTTCGGCAGCATCGTGACAGTAACTCCGGTATCCGCAATCGCGGATCTCCCCTTCAGCCAGGGGTACCTGGCCGCCGTCCATATCGGCCCGGACGGGTTGTTGATGATCTCGCCCGGTTCACTCTCGCTGGCCTTCCCGGGCGACTACGATAAGACGCAATTGATCGGCTTCGCGGCGGACGGCAATGGAGAGGATTTTCACCTCTTCCCGATTACAGTCGATTCCTACGACGGAACCACGACCGCCTATTTTTCCGTTTCCCATTTCAGCCTTTACGGGGTCGCTCTTGCAACCCTGCAGGAGATCGAGGCCCAGACGGCTCACCCGCCCGCAAACCCGGTCAGCCAGGATGATGACGAGCTTGCCCCCCTCCTGCCGCTGGTCGACCCCTTCAGCGAAGAATTAACCCCGCTGCAGAGCACGGTCCAGCTTCAGCTCAACAAGTCCTATAACCGGATGATCAAGCGGGATATGGACCGCCTCGCCGACATTCCGTGCAACCGGGTTGACGTCACGGCCTATTATTTCAACGCCTGGCTGGGCAAGGTCGAAGCAGCCGGTCAATCCTCTCACTTTGATCAGCAAATCAAAAGGGATGCGGCGGCGCTGTTGGACCGGTTGACCGAATGTGTGAAAGTCACTTGCGACACCTGCCTGAAAAATGCGCCCGGGAACAAACTTGACAAGGATTCGGTGAACACCCTGCTTGTTCTGGCGGCTTTTGCGGGTGATATGGCCAGGATCCTGGACCGTATGGATGAGGTCGGCTTTTGGTTGAGATTATCCAGCCACTGCGCCGACGAAGCAGGTCTCCCGCCGATTGCTCCGTCGGCAATCGGCGACTGTGAAGGAGCCCAGTGCCAGACCTCGGAACCTCTTGTCTGTAAAGAGTGAACCGCCGGCGCGGAATAGATCGATCCGTAAAGTAAATACCAAGCACGGGCTCCATATCGGAGCCCGTGCTTTTTTCGTCGCTGATTTGGGAGGGCAGGGGGTAGTAGTACTATTCCGCGTTCTCTTCCTCTTTTACTTCCTCGCGCGCTTCTTTTACGGAAAGACCCATGCGCA
>CAZYSF010000347.1:0-3874 GCA_964649635.1 uncultured Anaerolineales bacterium
GGCGGCATTTTCGGTATTGGACGGCGGGTGACGGTCACCACCTGGTGCCGGCGCACCAACCGATCCGGATTCGATCCGCACATCGGCTGCGGAGAATGCCACACGGTCCTCAAGGATATCAAGCCGCCGAAGTGAATCCGCAGGCTGTCATTGCGAGCGACCGAAGGGAGCGAAGCAATACCCTTCTTTTTTGGAAAATCGGAGATTGCTTCGCCTGCCCCGGTGGGGTAGGCCGGGGTCGCTTCGCTCCTCGCAATGACAGGTAATAGGGCTTTTTTCCGCCATGATCTCCGCCATCCTCTTCGACCTGGACGATACCCTCCTCGAGAACGACATCGAGCGGTTTCTGCCCGCCTACATCCAGGCGCTCGGAAAATTCATGGCGCCGCGGATCGATCCGGCCCGCCTGCAGGAGGCGCTGATGGCCGGGACCAAGGCGATGCGGACCAACACCGATCCGGAAATCACGCTGCAGCAGGCGTTTGAAGGGGTCTTCTTCCCGATGCTCGGGATGGCGCGCGGGCCGCTCGTCCCCGAATTCGATCGATTCTATGCGGAGCGCTTCCCGCTCCTGAAAGAGCTCACCCGGCCGATGGACCGCGCGGTGCAGGCGGTGGATCTCGCCTTCGGCCTGCGCTGGAAGGTCGCCATCGCGACCAACCCGCTCTTCCCGCTCGCGGCGATCGAGCACCGCCTCGATTGGGCGGGGCTCGATCCGGACGTGTACTCATTCGACCTCGTCCCTTCCTACGAAACCATGCATTTCGCCAAGCCGCGTCCGGAATTCGTGGCCGAGGTGCTGGGCCGGATCGCCGCCCAACCCGGCGAGGCGGTCTTCATCGGCAACGACGATGCCGAGGATCTCGAACCGGCGCGCGCGCTCGGCCTGGCAACCTTCCGCGTGACCCCCGGCGCCGGCGGGGATCCGGCTCCGACGCGCGGCCAGGGCACGATGCCCCGGCTCGCCCGTGAGCTCGTATCCGATCATTGCGAGGCGGCTTTCATGCTTCCGGCGGCTCCCTCGCCCTGCGCCCTGCCGGCGCTGCTTTCCGGCCACCTCGGCGCAATCCTGCATGCCTTCAGCGAGAGCCGCTGGTCATGCTGCCCGCAGGAGGAAGGCTGGGGGCCGGTCGAAATCGCCTGCCACCTGCGCGACGTGGAGCGCGAGATCACCCAGCCCCGGCTGCGGAAGATGCTGGCCGAGGAAAACCCGTACCTTTCGCCGGTCGAATCCGACTCCTGGGCGGAGGAGCGCGGCTACCGCGCCCAGGACGGCCCGCAGGCGCTGCGCGATTTCGCCGCGGCGCGCAAGGCCACGATCGCGATGCTGCGCGATCTGAAGCAAGCGGATTGGGAGCGCACCGCCCGCCATGCGCTCTTCGGGCCGACCACCCTCTCCGAGCAGGCGCGCTTCTCCGCGCGCCACGATCTGCTGCATATCGAGCAATTGCAGGGTTCGGTCGCCGCGGCCGGGGTGTAAGATCCCCCGCAGTATGTCATCCCGAGGGGTCTTCAGACCCCGAGGGATCGGCAACAAAGAAAAACAAAACCAATAAATTCATCACCGATTCCTCGGGGCCTATAGGCCCCTCGGAATGCCCCCCGCCCCTTTGCGTCTTCCCCGCGCCGGATATATAATTCCTGAACGTCGCAGGGGGATACCGCCCGGGTATCGTTTCCCGAGGCCGCCCATCTCCCAAACGACAACCAAAATCGGCGCGCGCGATATCCATTGGAGGCCATATGGATCCTTCCCGGCGGTTCACCACCCGAATAATCCCGGGCTGCCTGCTGTTGTCCGCCCTGGGATTCTTTTTCAATGTCCACCCCGCCCGCTCGCAAGCCGTGCCGGCCACCCTGCAGATCATCAAAGTGGATTCCAGCGCCTTCCCGGAAATCAAGGTCCAGATTCTTCTGCTCGGGCCGGGCGGGCTCGAATCCGCCGCCCCATCCCGCGAAAGCCTTTCGGTCTCCGAAAACAACAAAACGGTCGAGTATGAGATCGAGGAACAGGAGATGGGCGCGGAGATCGGATTCGTCATGGACGCGGGCACGGGGCTTTACAGCGGCAGCGCCACCGGCGCCAACCGGCTTCAGGAAATGAAGGATGCCATCTCCGATTTGACCCAGGACCCGCTCCTCCTCACGGGAAAAGACATCTTCTATGTCATCGCCCAGGAGCCGAACGGTTCCCAGGTGCTGATCAATCCGGAAACGCCCGCCACCCAAATCCCCAGCATCCTCTCGCAATACAATCCTCCGACCACGTACAGCCCTTCCTACCCGCTCGGGGGCGTGAGCGCGCTGCTCGATTATTACGCGAAGGAAAATTCCGCCGGTCTTGGACGGGCCCAGGCGATCGTCGTCTTCTCCGGGAAGATGGCCGTCGACAAGAAATTTCCGATGGCCAGCGTCGTGGCCAAGGCCAAGGCGATGGGGATCCGCGTCCATACCGTCCTGGTCCGGCATACCATGGCCGAGCAGGCGACGCTCGAGCAGCTGGCCGCGGAAACCGGCGGGCGGTTCTTCCATTACACCGCCGAGGGTCCCGCCAGCCTGGCCGGCCTGAAGCCGCTGCTGACCGGCATCCGCACCCAATACATCCTCACCTACCGATCGCCCAACCCGGAAAGCGGAACGCGGGTGGTCGCCGTGAGCATGCAATACGGGCAGAATGAGAAGCCCGCCTTATCGCAATACGACATCACAGTCCAGCCGCCGGTGGCCGTCATCCGCTCCCCGGGCGAGGACCAGACGGTAAGCCCGCAAGCCTATACCCCGACCGAGGATCCGCAGGCCACGCCCGCCACCGGGATCGTCGTCACCGCATCCGTCTCCTGGCCGGACGGCCACCCGCGCGCGATCCGCCAGGCGACTCTGCTGGTGAACGGGGAACCGCAGGCGGTGCTGAGCGAACCTTCGGACCCGCTGACCTTCGTGTGGAACCCGACCGGCGAGACCGCGCAAGGCCCGGTCACCCTGCAGATTCAAATTGAGGACGAATTGGGGCTGGTCGGTCTGAGCGATCAGATCGTCGTGCGGATCGAAGCCGGATCCACCCTGATCCCCTTCGATCTCTCCCTCAACAACATCCTGGCGATCCTCGCCTTCCTGCTCGCGGCCGCCGCGGTCGTGCTGGTGGTGGTTTTTCGCAAGCAGGTGGCGGGCTCCGCCGAGCAGGCGGTCGGCGCCGCCGCCGAGTTCATCCAGGAAGTCGGGGAGACCCTCCGTTTTAAAGGCGGCCGCAGCGGCGCTTCCAAGGCGATGCTGGTGGACCTGGACGGCAGCACCGGCACCGGCCGGCCTTCCTTCGAGTTGTTCGGCACGACTTCCATGGGCCGGTCGAAGAAAAACGCGGACCTGGTCTTCCAGCCCACCCAGCCCGACAGCCCGATCAGCCGCCTGCACTGCACCATCCTCGAAGAGGACGGCGCGTATTTCCTGCGCGATGATCAGAGCGCCAATGGAACGTACCTGAACGGCGTGCGCCTGGTGCCGATGGACCGCAATCCGCTCAAGGACGGCGACGAAATTCAGCTTGCCAATCCCGAGCGCCACGGTGTCCGGCTGCAATTCCGCTGGGGCGGCGGTGGCGGATCGGCCGGCACGGCCGATACCGAATCCACCAACCGCATGAGCCGGGAGTAACCGGAAAACCGTTTCACCGCGAAGACGCAAAGAACGCCAAGAATAATTGGGGAATCCTTTGCGCTCTTCGCGCCTTTGCGGTGAAAGAAATGTTCTATGGGGCGCGATGAATAAATCGAATTCCAACCAAGGCTCCGTCCGGATCGGGATGGATCAGAACATCGGCGCCTCAACCAAGCGGCGCTCGCTGGAGGATGCGTACTTCGCCGAAACGCTCCTCACCGCC
>CAZYSF010000348.1:0-3030 GCA_964649635.1 uncultured Anaerolineales bacterium
AACCCCGGTTTGTGCAATCTGGTTAATTCAAGATCCCTTTTCGCGGTCGGAAGCTTTCCGGGAGGGGCGAGATGGGTGGGCGCACTCGATATGGCTGGGAACGTCATGGAATGGGTCCAGGATTGGCTTGGACCATATTCAAGCGGGGCAGTTGAGGATCCAACCGGCCCTGCGACGGGGCGGATAAAAGTCGAAAAGGGCGGGTGGTGGGGTGGCACGTATTTTGTCGGCCGGGCCGCCTACCGCCACTTCGAAGATCCTCCGGGATACCAGGACGCCCATATCGGATTTCGCATAGTCACTGTGGTGCCTTGACCTTTTTATTTAAATGAGGAGCATAATCTATACTGTAGATTCTCACCAAATGGTCAAATGAGGAACAAGAGGGAAAAAGATGGCTGAGGCGCCTAAGGTCACCAATTACAGGGATCGAGGCCGGATCCTCATCGCTGCCGGCATACTGCTGTATTTAGGCGGTGTTTGTGTGGGATTACTCGGACCGTTGGAGATGTATTGCTTCTACCTCTTTTCCGCGGGCGGCCGGTTTGCCTATGATGGATTCGGATTTGGATCATTTATGTTCGGCAACATCGCCGCCCAGATCGCTGGGTATTACCTGATCGCGGCCGTGCTTATCCCACTCGGGTACGGACATATTAAGCTGCTGGGGTGGGCCAGGATTCTGACGGTGACCCTGGCCTGGGCCTGGCTGGCGGTCGGCGCGCCGCTTGTCATCCTGGCGGGTTTCGTTCTCCTCGGTACCAAACAACTTCCGCTCATTGCCGCCCTGGCGGCATTGATCCTCCTCGCGCTTTCCTACTTTGTGGTCCCGTGGATCGTATTACGATTCTACAACAGCGCAAACGTACGCCGGACGTTCGAGGCAAAGCATCCCAAATCCGGATCGGTCGAGGAAATCCCCCAGCCGATTCTGGTGTTGGCGACGCTCTTCCTGTTTTTCATCGTCATTTTGCATCTGCTGATCTTGTTCAACGGGATCTATCCGTTGTTCGGGAAATTCCTCTACGGGCTGCCGGGGATCGTGATGATCGATATGACGATCGCCTGCCTGCTGTGGCTGACCTGGGGGATAGTGCGGCGGCGGATGTGGGCCTGGTGGGGTGCCACGATCCTCTGGGGGTTATTCACATCGTCCCTGATAATTACCTGGTTAAGCACCGGCTATATGGAATTGCTGGCCGGATTGGCTTTTCCCGCGCGGGAATTGGATATGCTGGACGGCATACCTCTGCAGGGTTTCCATCTGGCAATTCTGACCGGGGTCCCGTGTTTGATCACCTGGATACTGGCGGCAAGCGCCAAACGGTTTTACCAATAAGCCTCGGGACATGCTGGAAGGCGTAAAAGCATGCGGTCAAGATGCCTTTTGGGGAGACAATATATAATTGCTGAGTGATGGTCCTGTACGAATTGGCCGAACCGCCGCGGAGCCGCCTGCCACTAATTCACCTCGGAGGAAAAACATGAATCTCAGCGCGCCCAAACAGATAACCTTCTGGATCGCCGTGGTTTTAGCCGTGATCGGGATCGTGGCCAGCATAGCCTCGCTCGGCTTCCTCTCCACGTACGCATTGTGGATTGTCGTGATCGCCTTTGTTCTCCTGGCGTTGGCAGTTTTAATCGAAGGGCTGTAAAAAAAGATTGGGGGTATATGCGGGCGGCGGACCGGCTCCGCGACGCAACCTTCATGTACCCCCCATGATATTGTTGGAACTCCTGAAAAACCTTCCGCGCACTTCTTCCGCACGCGTAGAACCGGCGACGGCAATCCGGCGGAGTGTCATATAATTAATTATTCAATCCGGCGGAATTTTCCCGCAGGGAAGGACGCATGGACATTTCCTATTCCGTTGAAATCTTCGCTACTCCCGCCACCGTTTTCAAACATTTGGAAACGCCGGAAATGGCCAAGGAATGGATGAAAGGAGTCGGCGAATCTGAAATCCTTCACGAGACCCCCGAAAGGATCGGCACGACCTTCCGGGAACGGATGGAATCCGATAACGGCGGGCTGGATATGCTGGGGACGATCACAGAATTCGTTCCCGAACGGGTGATTGCCTTCCGCCTGGAGAGCAAAATTCACACAGTGGCAGTCCGCTATTCGGTGGAGCCTCTATTAACCGGCTCCCGGCTGAATATTAATTCCACAATCCGATTTAAATTCCCCATGAGCATCCCAAGTTGGTTCTTCGGGAATAAATTTAAAGCAGAGACTCTCTCGGAATTAACCGGGGAATGTGCGACGTTGAAACGCCTTTGCGAAACAGGTTCATATTGACCTGGAAACCGCAAGAATTATCCGGCGGGTCCGGGCCCTGAATAAATCCTCTTCTTTACCGGTTACTTAATGACATACAGCGTGGCCGACTGCGCCGGAAGCAGAACCGAACCATCCTCCGGGAAAGCTTGCGCGCCCAGATTTTCGGCATTGTGGGTAATATCCAGCAGCCAAACCTCGGCCTCGGTAAATTTCATGCCCTTCACCAGCAGCGGGATACGCCGCGCCTCATCCGACAGGTTGATCACCATCAGAGTCAAAGCGCCGTCCGCGCGTTTGGCGGCGAAGATGTCCACCTCCGCCACGCCGGAAGCGGCATAAACCTGCCCGCTCCCAAAATTTTTATAAAGCGGAAAGACATAGAACGTCGGCCTAACCTCGGTGCCGTTGATCAGCGCGAGGCCGCCGCTGCGCTGCGAGATCACCCACTGGTTGACCATGAACACGTCGGCGTTCATCATCTGGCCGAGGACATCCGCGTACCAGATCGCGTTATAGAAGGAATCGGGGGAGGCATCTTTAAGGATCGCGTTGCTGGGATCGGAATTGACCTCGGTGAAGGCGACCGGAAGATCGCGGCCGAGCGTGTCGCGAATCACCCGGCGCAGATATTCAATTTCCCCCGCCCATCGGCGGGTGTTCGCCCGCAGGTCCGCGGCCGTCACCGGGCCGTTCGGCGAGTACATCGGGTAGCGGTGCACGCTGACCACATCCACCAGGTCCCCGTT
>CAZYSF010000349.1:0-4126 GCA_964649635.1 uncultured Anaerolineales bacterium
GTCTCGCACGTCACGCCGATGGTATGCCCGCCCGCTTCGACCGCCCCGCGGCTGACCGCCGCCATCGCCCCGCCGTATCCGCCGTTGGCCGTGACCCACCCGCGGTGGGCGATTTCCGAGCCGAGTAAGCACGCGGTCTGGAATGCCGGACTGCCTTCTTCGAGGAAGGCAGCCCCAAATACTGCGACGACCAGACCCTGCTTTATGGAAGAGACGGCCATGCGCGGATTTACCCCGGATCCGTGGGGGGCGGATTATCGGATTCGTCCCCCCACTTCAGGAGGCGGTACGGGGGGACGTAAATCACGTCGGTGGATCCGATCCGGGTACGCAGGGATTTCGGCGGGCGGATGAATTGCGAGTGCCCATGCAGCATCCAGCGCGGTTTAGCCCACTCCAGCAGCCAGCGGAAGGCGGCAAATCCCTTGTGTACCGAATCTTCCCCTTCATGAACGCCGCGGGCGGGCGAATGGGCGACGAAAATATCGAGCCGGCGGCCGTAGCGCACCTGGTTGGAAAGCAGCTGCGGGGTGAGCCTCAGCACCCGCCGCCACATTTCCGCTTCGGTGTACTGGTTCTTCAACGTGTATCCGTAACGGATGCTTCCACCCAGGCCGGCGATCAGAATACCCTTCGCCTCCACCGCGCTTCCGTCGATGCTCTCGCCCGCGTCGGGCCGGTAATCCACCTGGCCGCAATCGCGGAAGAAACCCTCGCCGTCATGATTTCCGAGGACGTAAAACATCGGGAGGTTGAAGCAGCCCATCAGGTATTCGAGATAGTCGAAGGGCAGGTCTCCGCAGCTGATGATGAGATCGGCTTTTCCGATTTTTTGCGGGGCCTGGCAGGAATTCAGGCGCTCGGAGACCTCATCGCTGACGCACAGGATGGTCCTGGGGACCGGGGGGATCATTCGGGGTCCTTCTCCGCCCGGGAGGGCGCGGACCAGGTTCGCCTGGCGTTGGCTTTCAGTTTTTCAAGGATGGCCTGTTCCAGATCGATCCCGAGGACGGAGGATAGTTGGAGCAGGTAAAGCGCCGTATCGGCGAGCTCTTCCTTTATATCCGGATCGGCGCGGTCGCCCCATTGGAAGTGTTCCAGCACTTCGGCGGCTTCGAGGGCGAGGGAAATTGCGAGGTTGCGCGGGGTTTGAGGGCGCGGAGAATCCGCGGCGTACCAGCCTTTGGATCGAACAAACCGGTGCATTGCCTCGGTGAGCTGCTTTACATCCATGGAGATGGCCGACATCCCGTCCCGGACTGATCCCGGCGCCCGCAGATTGCTCTCCGGCCGCGGCGATCGACAAGCAGAGAATTATCCCTTGAAGATTATACCAGCCTGATTTTGAATAAATCCGGCGCCCTGAGCACCGCGCGGCGGCTGTCCGTGTGCGGAGGAACCGGCGCCGCTGACGGATTAACCTCTGTTCGATCGTTGCGAAAGGGGATATACTTTTCCACATCTTAGGAATGAGGTTCGGAGGTAGGAATGCCGAAAAAAGAACGGGATCGTGAAATCTCACGCCGCCGGCAAAAACGGTTGAAGATGGTGTATCTGCGCAAGCGACTGGCGGACGCCAAGGATTCGAAGGCGCGCGCCGCAATCGCAGCGAAAATCCTCAAGATCAACCCAGAGGCGAATGTTTCCTCGAAATAAGAACCCGCACGCCGCCGGCCGCACCGGGAGGGGTAAATGACCGATCCGGCAGGCGGCGCGCGCCGCGCGCCCGTTTTCCGGGATGTCCCGGACGCACAGTGGAACGACTGGCGCTGGCAGCTCAGCCACCGCTTGAACAAGGCGGATGAGCTCGAGCGGGTCTTCCCGCTCACCGAAAGCGAACGGACCGCGCTGGCCGCGGGCGATCTGTTCCGCGTCGACGTCACCCCGTATTTCGCCTCACTCATCCACCCGGAAGATCCCGCCGATCCCATCCGCCGCCAGGTGATCCCCACCGCGGCGGAACTGGTTCCCTTCACGGCGATGATGGAGGATTCCCTCGCGGAGGACCGGCATTCCCCCGTACCGGGGCTGGTGCACCGCTACCCGGACCGGGTGCTGATGCTGGTCACGACCCAGTGCGCCTCCTACTGCCGGTATTGCACCCGCTCGCGGATCGTCGGAGATGCCTCCGCGCAGTTTTCCTCCAGCGAGTACGAAGAAATGCTGGATTACATCCGCCGCACGCCCCAAATCCGCGACGTGCTGCTTTCGGGCGGAGATCCGCTGACCCTCGCGCCGAAGATCCTGGAAAACCTGATCGCCGGCCTGCGGGAGATTTCCCACGTGGAAATCATCCGGATCGGTTCGCGCGTGCCGGTATTTATGCCGATGCGCGTGGACGACGAGCTGTGCGCAATGCTGGGGAAGTATCATCCCCTCTGGCTGAACATCCACGTCAACCATCCCAACGAGATCACGCCGGAGCTCGCCGCCGCCGCGGATAAACTGACGCGCGCGGGAGTCCCGCTCGGGAATCAATCGGTCCTCCTGGCGGGGGTGAACGATTGCGCCCACATCCAGCGCCGGCTGGTGCAGGGGCTGGTGCGCATCCGCGTCCGCCCGTATTACCTGTACCAATGCGACCTGGTCGAGGGCGCGGGCCATTTCCGCACTCCGGTTTCCAAGGGGATCGAGATCATGGAGGGGCTGCGCGGGCACACCACCGGATTCGCGGTTCCGACCTATGTCGTCGATGCGCCCGGGGGCGGCGGAAAAATCCCGCTCGGCCCGAACTACCTGCTGAGCATGTCGGATCACCGCGTGGCGCTGCGCAATTTCGAAGGTTACATCTCGGTCTACGAAGAACCGGCCGCCTATGCCGCCCACGACCCGGCCCAATGCGCGGACTGCAAGCGCAAACGCGCGGAGCCGGGGCAGTCGGGCGTCACCGGACTTCTGGACGGTGACGAGCTGGCGATCGAACCCAGGGACTGGGCCAAAATGCACACCCGGGGCGGCGGCGAACACCGCTTGAACCAGGATGCGACGAAATGGAATCCGCGCGGGATCGGCGCGAATTCGTCCTCCGGGGAAAGCCAACCGGCCGGTCCGCGAAAAGAAAAATAATTCCGCACGCGGCCGGACGCCCGCCTTACCAGGGATCCTTCCTTGTCGAATTCTTCTTCCCGGGAAAAACCCGCCGAGACAAACGGAGAACCGCCCGCTGCGTCTTCCCCTGCGGCAATCCCCCCCAAAAAAAACGGATCTAAAAGACCCCGCCTGCGCGTGGCGGTGCTTCATAATTTAAAGAAACACGCGCCCGCCGACGGAACGCATCCGCCGGACGCATTCGCCGAACTCGACAGCGAATCCAACATCGCCGCCTACGCCGCCGCCCTGCGCGAGGCGGGCCATCACGTCACCGGGATTGATGGGAATCCGGATCTGTTCCGGCGGCTGAAACGGTTGAAGGTCGATATCTGTTTCAACACCTGCGAGGGCTACCGGGGCGACGCGCGCGAAGCTCAGGTCCCGGCGATCCTGGAAATGATGGGGATTCCCTATACCGGCGGAAAGGTCACCTGCCTGGCCAACACGCTGGATAAAGCCGCAACAAAACGGATCCTCATGGCGTACGGCCTTCCCACCCCGCGTTTCCAGGAATTCACGCATTCGGATCTTCCTCTGGATTCGAACCTCCATTTTCCGCTGTTTGTAAAGCCGAATCGCGAAGGAACCGGGATCGGGATCGACTCCAAATCCCTGGTGTGCTCCGGGGATCAGCTGCGGGCCAAGCTGGAATACATATTAAAGGAATACTGCGAATCCGCGCTGGTGGAGGAATACATCCCGGGCCGCGACATCACCTGCGGTCTGGTGGGGAACCTGTCCGCGCTTGAATCCGGCCAGTCGGTTCCGGATTTGCGGGGGCTTATCCCCGGGCCGGGCGGGGGGGTGGACTGGAACGGAATCCACATCTTCCCCATTTCGGAAGTGGATCATGCGCGGATCCCGGGCATGGATCCCTATTATTCGTACGCGGTTAAGGCCCTGTCGCTTGAGGAGTATCCATATTTCTGTCCGGCGCCGATCCCGGACGGCGTCGCGGCGGATGTGCGCCGGCTGAGCCTCGAGACGTTCCGGGTGACCCAGACGCTCGATTTTGCGCGCGTGGATTTCCGGCTCC
>CAZYSF010000350.1:0-16229 GCA_964649635.1 uncultured Anaerolineales bacterium
ATCACCGACACGCCCGAGCGAATCCCCGCCGTGGTGAAACGGTTCACCAATCCCGGGGAAGTGGGCGCGGCGTTCATCGCCCTGCACGAGGATTGGGACAAATATCTGGCCTCCTTCACCGTCCAGACTCCGGATCCGGAAACCGACGCGATGCTCAACATCTGGAACCCGATCCAGTGCCGGGCCAACCTCTACTGGTCGCGGTTCGTCTCGGCCTACGACACCGGCCTCGGGCGCGGGCTGGGGACGCGCGACACGGCCCAGGACACACTCGGCGTGCTGCACAACCTGCCGCGCCAGGCGCGCGCGATGCTGACGATGATCTGGAAGCTGCAATTCACCGACGGCCATACCTGGCACCAGGTGTTCCCGCTCACCGGCGAAGGCGGGCCGGGTCTGGCCGGGGAATACAAGGATAAGCCGCAATGGTTCTCCGACGACCACCTGTGGCTGATCATCGCCACCTGCGCCTACCTGCGCGAGACGGCGGATTTCGGCTACCTGCAGCAGAAGATATCCTTCTACGACGGCGGCGAGGATACGGTCTGGGGCCACCTCCTGCGCGCGATGAAATTCACGCTCGACAACCGCGGCCCGCGCGGCCTGCCGCGGCTCGGATTTTCCGACTGGGACGACACGATGAACCTGGATCACGGCAGCGGCAAGGCCGAGAGTGTTTTCTCCGCCGAATTGTTCTGCCGGGCAATGCTGGACCTGGCCGACCTGAGCCGGTTTCTCGGAAAGGATTCCGACGCCGCGCGCTGCGAAAAACTCCAGCGCGAGATGGCCGCGATCATTCAGAAAAGCTGCTGGGACGGCGCCTGGTACGCCCGCGCCTATGACGACAAGGGCCTGCCGGTCGGCGTGGCGGGCGAGGAGAAGCACAAGATCGGGCTGAACCCGCAGACCTGGGCGGTGCTGGGCGAGATCGGTGATCCGGAGCGGCTGGCCAAAGCGATGGAAAGCGCGTACGAAAAATTAAACACTCCGTTCGGCCTGCGGCTGATGTGGCCGCCGTACGACGGCCGCCAGGAGCGCATCGGCGGCACGACCACCTACCCGCCCGGGGTGAAGGAAAACGGCGGGATCTTCTGCCACGCCAACACCTGGGCGATCATCGCCGCGGCCAAACTCGGATGGGGCGAGCGCGCCTATCAGTATTACCGCCAGATCCTGCCGCTGGCGCGCAAGGATGTCGACACGCTGCGGACCGAGCCGTACGTCTATTGCCAGAACATCGCCGCGCCCGAGCACAAGCATTACGGCCGCGGGCGGACCTCCTGGCTGACCGGGACGGCCTCCTACACCTACGTCGCCGGGACGCAGTGGATCCTCGGCATCCGGCCGACGTTCCAGGGGCTGGAGATTGCTCCGGTGATCCCGGAAAAGTGGAAGGGCTTTTCCGCCGAACGCGTCTTCCGCGGCAGCACGTATACGATCGAAGCCAAACGGATCGGCAAAGGCAACCGCGTGACGCTTGAGGCGGACGGGAAGAAACTGGACGGCACGATCGTGCCGCTCCCGGACACCGCCGGGCGGACGATTAATGTAAAGGTTTCGATCGGGGGATAAAAACCACTGATTTCACGGAAAAATAAACCACGGATTACTCGGATAATGCTATGAAAAAAAATCCGTGTAATCCGTGGTAAAAGTTATTACACGTCGTCATTTTTTTACTTCCGATATTTCTCCAACAATTCCTTCCCCGGCAAACAAATCCATCCATCCGCATCATCCCCCAGCCAGGCGACCGCATCCGGGCGGGCATGCGCGCGCCAGGCGGTGAAGGCCGCCAGCAGCGCGTCCAATTCTCCCGCCCCGAGGATGCCCTTCAACTCCATCCGCCCGGACAGGATGTGATGCGCAGTGAGCTCCTCAAGCGCATCCATCGGATCCGGCAGCGCCACCCGTTCGCGGAGCAGCACAAGCTGGCGCTGAATCCGGCCTTCGAGGCTGTCCCTGGCGTAGGGCAGTCGGCCGAGCAGGACGGAGGCGCACGCCGCCGGTTGGATTTCGAGCAGCACGCGCGATTCCGCGCAGGCATCCTTGCCCTGGGCGAATCCGCGCGCCGCGAGTTCCCGCGCCAGATCGAAGCCGCTCCGCATCCAGGCCGGGGCGTCGCCCGCCGAACCCGGCGGCCGCCGGACGGGAATTCCCCTTCGGGAGAGCTCACCGTCGGCCGCACGGGTGCGCCGGGCCGTTGGTCCGGGTTGTGGGCCTTCCCCGGGAGGACCCGGTGCCGCGTTCAGTGCAGGCGGGCGCAACGGGCCGCCGACCGCGACGGCGATCTCCGTAAAGGCCGTCAACTCCCCGATCGTTTCCCCGGGAGTTTGCCGCTTCAGCGAAAGGATATCCAGACGCGCCGTGAGCAGCGCCACCGTCAGCCCTTGCCGGCTTGTCGAAAGATCAATTCCGGCGAAAACTTTTTCCGACTCCATGGCAATGATCGTTTGCTCCGCTTCGAGTATACAACATGCGGGCGTCTCAACCCTCCCCATTGGCTTCGCGAAATAGCCCCCCTTTTAAAAAAACTCACGGAAGCAAATGGGGGAGGGAAGGGAGGGGGAGGGGAGAGTATGCGATAATGGGTTTACGCGGATCGCATCAATTCGTGAGGTTTTCGACCATGGGCCTCAAAGAGCGCTTCGGATGTTTTTTTCTCGCCATCGGAATGGTGGCATTTCTCCTGTTCGCCGTCCCGGTCGTTCAGGCGTTCCAGAAAAATCCGGAAACTGTGCCGGTGGACTGGATCGGCATCGCGCTCATCGCACTTCTGATCATCTGGATTGGATGGAAGCTATACCGGTCCGCGCGCGCTTCGGCCGAATCCCAAAAACCGCCCTCCCTGGGAGCGCGGATCGCGGCGCGCTGGAAGCCCGAAGACCCGCAAGAGAAAAAATAAACCGGGGAAGGAATCCGAAACCGCCCGGGACGGGCGGCGTGGATTCTTGGGTGGTGCCAGGCCCGAAGGGGGGGAGTTTTACGGCGCGATGGCCGTGATGACAAATCCGACCACCATGACCACACCAAATATTACGAACAGCACGTACGTCCAGTTGATCGGGCGGCGGCGCGGCGGTTGGGGCTTCTTCGTCTTCGAGTACATTTCTTCTCCAATAACTGTGGTTTAGAATATGTCGTCCGGATTCTGTTCGGCCAGCCCCGGAAGGACCTTTATCAGCGCCTTGCGCAGGTCGTCCACATCGAGCGGTTTTACCAGGAAGCTGTTGGCTCCGGCCGAGATCAAAGTATACACCGCCGTCTCGGCGCTTTCCACCGAGAGCATGATCACCGGCAATTTTTCCTTCGGGTAGCGGCTGCGGACGAAACGCAGGAATTCCGCGCCGTCCACCTTGGGCATATTGAGATCGAGAAAAATGACGTCGGGCGGCGGCATCGAAAGCAGCGCCTTGCCCGCCTCGACCGGACTGGAAAACGAGCGGGCTTGGACGCCGACCACCACCAGCATCAGCCCCACCGCTTTACACATATCCACGTCGTCGTCGATGATCCAGGCTTTATACATCCGCCGTCCTCAGAGTTCCCCGCGCAACCGCTCCGCCACCTCGCGGGTTATCCCCTTGATCTTCATCAGTTCTTCCACCGGCGCACCGCGGATGGCTTCGAGGGATCCGAACGCCGTGAGCAGCTGCTTCCGCCGCTTGGGGCCGATACCATCGATCGCATCCAGCCGGGATGCCAAACCAATACGGGCGCGCACATTGCGGTGGTAGGTGATCGCAAAGCGGTGGGCTTCGTCTCGGATCCGCTGCAACAGGAACAGCCCCTTGGAATCCCGCGGCAGGCGGATGGAGGTTTTCCTGCCCGGCCGGAACACCTCTTCTTCCTGCTTGGCCAGCGACGCCGCCGGCACCCGGTCGGTCAGCCCGAATTCGTCGAGCACCTTTACCGCTTCCGCCAGCTGGCCTTTTCCCCCATCCACCAGCAAGAGATCCGGCAGGACGGAGAAGGAGGGATCCTTCCTGCGCCCGACCTGCTCGGTCTCGGGTCCCTTCCAGCGGGCGAACCGCCGATGCAGCACTTCGCGCATGGAAGCGAAATCATCGGGCTCGCCCTCCACACACCGCACCTGGAAGCGCCGGTAATGTGCCTTGTTCGGCACCCCCTGATCAAACACCACCATGCTGGCGACGACCGCGGTCCCCTGGATGTTGGAGATATCATAACACTCCACCCGGGCCGGCGGATTGGGAAGGTCCAATGACTTTTGTACCTCCGCAAGCGCCTCCACCTGGCGGGCGCTGTCGGCATCCCATTGCGCCCGCAGGGATTTGAGGGTTTCGGCCGCGTTCTCGGCGGCCATGGCCACCAGCTCGCGGTCCACGCCGGTATGCGGGACGGTGATCCGGACCTTTTCCCCGCCGCGCCGGGAGCGCATCCACGCTTCGACGATCCGCACCTCCTCCACCTCGGTCGGAAGCAGGACTTCGGCCGGGATGAAGGCCGCCTCGTCATAAAACTGCACCAGGAACTGGCGCAGGACTTCCGCCTCTTCGGTATCGCGCGTCCCCTCGAGGACGAAATGCTCGCGCCCGATCAGCTTTCCGCTCCGGATGATGAATACCTGGACGCAGGCATCCCCGTCCTGGCGGGCCAGGGCGATCACGTCGGAATCGGTCCGGGTGGAGGAGATGATCTTCTGCCGCTCGACCACGGTATGGATCGCCTGCAGGCGGTCGCGCATCCGGGCCGCCTGCTCATAATGCAATTCCGCGGAGGCCTGCTTCATTTTCTTCTCGACATCCGCCACCACCGCCTCGATCTCGCCGGCGAGGAAGCGGCACAGATCGTCGATCATGCGCCGGTATTCCTCCTGCCCGGCCGCGCCGATGCAGGGCGCGGTGCACAGTTTAAGGTCGTACCACAGGCAGGCGCGCGAGTCGGCGCCGGTGATCTCGCGGTTGCACGTCAGATAGGGGAAAATCCGGCGCAGCAGGTCGAGCGTCTGATGGACCGCCCAGACCGAGGTATACGGGCCGAAGTAGCGGTTGCCGTCCCGCTCCATCGCCCGGGTGATCGTCACCTTGGGGAACGGGTCGGCCCAGTGCACGAGGATGTATGGAAAGCGCTTGTCGTCTTTGAGCCGGATGTTGTAATGCGGCCGGTAGCGCTTGATCAGATTCATCTCGAGGATAAGCGCCTCGAGCTCCGAGCCGACCAGGATCCATTCGATGTCCGCGATGTGGAGGACCAGTTTTTCGGTTTTGGTGTCGTGACCCGCGCCGGATTGGAAATACGAGCGCACCCGCGAGCGCAGATTGACCGCCTTGCCGACGTAGATCACCTTCCCGGCTTCGTCCTTCATCAGGTAGCAGCCGGGCTTCTGGGGAAGGGTGTCGAGGACGCCGGTGACGCGCGGGGAAAGGTCGCTCATGGGAGTTTTTGATAGAGGATAAATTATACGCCGATCGGAGACGATAGACGATAGACCATGGACCATGGCCGATGGTCGTTCGAGATTGATATGTCTATTATGAGTCGATCATCGACAAAACGAGTGTCGCACGATTCCTTCAAGAAGGATTATCGGCCATGGTCTATCGTCTATGGTCCATGGTCAAACCCCTCCCCCTGCCCCTCCCCATTATGGGGAGGGGTTGGGGGAGGGGTTTGACCTACGTCTTCCCCAGCGCCTGGTCCAGATCCCAGAGGATGTCGTCGATGTCCTCGATCCCGATCGAGAGGCGGATGAAATCCGGCGTCACGCCGGCGGCGGCCTGTTCCGCGGGCGAGAGCTGGGCGCGGGTCGTGCTGGCGGGATGGATCGCGAGGCTCTTCGCATCGCCGACATTCGCCAGATGGCCACTCGCCGGCCGCCGGGACTTGGCGTAGACTCGGGACAAACCGAGAACCGAAAAGAGGCCAGATGAAACGCGAATCCCTTATGCTCTTTTTTCTTTTTCTGCCGGCGGCAGGCTGCGTATCCGGCGGTCTCCCATCGCGGACGGCATCGATCACAGCGGAAACCGCCGCTCCAACGGCTCCGGATTCCCGAATCTCGGCGACCGAAATCCCCGCGCTGGATTTCGCCCGCGATTTCACGCCTGATCCCATCCCCGGCAGCTATCAATTCACCGAAGGCCCGGCCGCCGATTCGAGCGGCAACGTGTATTTCTCCGACATCGACGCGGGAATAATCTACCGCTGGTCGCCGGACGGCGCCATGTCCATCTTCCGGGACGGACTGAGCGGTCCGAACGGGCTGGCGTTCGACCGCAACGGAAATCTGATCGCCTGCGAGGGCGGCAAGGGGCGGTTGATCGCCATCGACCCGAACGGCGGGATCACCGTCCTGGCCGACCGATACGGGGGAATCCGGTTCAACGAGCCGAACGATCTGTGGATCGATCCGCAGGGCGGGATCTACTTCACCGACCCGGCCTACCGCTCGTCGGCCGTCCAAGACGGCGAGGATGTGTATTACCTCTCCCCGGACCGCAGCCGGGTGGAGCGGGTTGTCCGGGACATGGTCAAACCCAACGGGCTGGTGGGAACCCCGGACGGGGAAAAGCTCTATATCGCCGATTGGGCCGCGGGTCGGACCTACGCTTATGCGATCAACGCCGACGGAAGCCTGTCCGGTAAACGACTGTTCGTCTCCAGCGGATCGGACGGCATGACCATGGACGAGTCCGGGAATATCTACCTGACCGTCCGCAATCGGGTGGACATTTATCACCCCGACGGAATGCGGGTGGCCGCCATTCCGATCCCGAACACTCCGACCAACGTCGAGTTCACCGGACCGGACGACCGGACTCTCTTCGTCACCGCCCAGACCGCAGCCTATACCATCAAAATGATCTCGTAGGATTCCCCTTCCGCCGCCCGCCGAGCATTCTCCCGGCGCCTCGCCGTTGAGCAAGAATGCGGTCTGCGGGTCACCGTCGCTTCGGAACAGGCGACCGTCGATCAGGCGCGCGCTTTCCGGCCGCAGATCCAGACCCCCGCGCGGTGAACGGGCCGGCAGAGTGTCCGGGCTTTGCTCTCTCCAAAAACGAGAAGCGGGCCGCCTGCGCAGGCGGCCCGCTTCGTTCTATTTTCCCCGCGGTCTTTTTCCGAACAACGGACCTATATTTTCCCCAGCGCCTGGTCCAGATCCCAGAGGATGTCGTCGATGTCCTCGATCCCGATCGAGAGGCGGATGAAATCCGGGGTGACGCCGGCCGCCGCCTGTTCCGCGGGCGAGAGCTGGGCGTGGGTCGTGCTGGCCGGGTGGATCGCGAGGCTTTTCGCGTCGCCGACGTTGGCCAGGTGGCTGAAGAGCTTCAGGCTGTCGATGAATTTGCCTCCGGCCTCCAGGCCGCCCTTTACCCCGAAGCCCATGATCGCGCCCGGCCCTTTGGGAACGTATTTCTTCGACCGCTCGTAATCCGGGTGGCTTTTCAATCCCGGGTAGGTGACCCAGGCGGCTTTTTTATGCGATTCGAGGAACTCCGCGGCCTTTTGGGCGTTGGCGATGTGCCGTTCCATGCGCAGGCTGAGAGTCTCCAGCCCCTGCAGCAGCAGGAACGAGTTGAAGGGCGCCTGGCACGCGCCGATATCACGCAGAACCTGCACCCGCGCCTTGAGGATGAACGCGGCCGCGCCGAGCGAGGCGAACGTCAGCCCGTGGTAGGAGGGATCCGGCGTGGTGAAATTCGCAAAACGCCCCGAAGCGGCCCAATCGAAATTCCCGCCGTCGACGATCACACCGCCGATCGTCGTGCCGTGGCCGCCGATGAACTTGGTGGTCGAGTGCAGGACGATATTCGCCCCCCATTCGAACGGCCGGCACAGGTACGGCGTGGCGAAGGTGTTGTCGATCATAAGCGGGATGCGGTTCTCGCGGGCGATCCGGGAGATTTCCTCGAACGCGAACACGTTGATCCGCGGATTGCCGAGCGTTTCCCCATACAGGATTTTCGTATTCGGGCGGATCGCGCGGCGGAAATTTTCCGGATCGGCGGGATCCACAAAGGTCACCTCGATCCCCAGCCGCGGGAAGGTGTAGTTGAATTGGTTGTAGGTGCCGCCATAGAGCGTGGAGGCGGATACGATGTGGTCGCCCTGCCCGCACAGCGCGAAGATGGCCATGGTCTGGGCCGCATGGCCCGAGGACGCCGACAGCGCCCCCACGCCGCCTTCCAAGTCGGCGATCCGCTGTTCGAACACATCGTTGGTCGGATTCATGATCCGCGAGTAGATGTTGCCCGGCTCCTCGAGCGCGAACAGGCGCGCGGCGTGGGCCGTATCGCGGAACGCGAACGACGTGGTCTGGTAAACCGGGACCGCCCGTGCTCCGGTGGCCGGGTCCGGCTTCTGCCCGGCGTGCAACTGCCGGGTGGCAAAACCGTACGATCTTGCTTTTTCCTGCGTCATGTTTCCTCCTCCAAAAAGGCGGTCGAGTAGCGTTTTCTGCGTATCGAGACCGCCGCCTCGCCACGCAACTGGTCTCGATACGGGCTTCGCTCCGCTCGCCCTACTCGACCAGCATTTCCTTGGAAAAACAAACCGCCTCTTCCGAAAGAAGAGGCGGTGAACTTAATAATTCACTGCCCTCTCATCTTTCAGATTCGGATGACGAACGTCGTCATCCCTGCTGCCGGAATTGGCACCTGCGTTTCCGCTGGTTGCCGAGGCTTCATCGGGCCGGTCCCTCCGCCTCTCTGGATAAGAGCGCTTTGCGTATGCGGTTGTTGGGCGCGCTTATATCACAGCGGCGCAAAGCGTGTCAAGCTGTCCTAACCCTCTCTCCCCGCCCCTCGGTTCCCTCGGGGCACCCCTCTCCCCCCTCCCCTTACGGGGAAGGGGGAGAGGGGTCGGGGGTGAGGGGGTTAGGACAGCGCTCAGATCTCGAAATCCTCCCCGGTCCACACGCCGTGATCCAGGGTGCGGGCATGCGTCGGATGGGGATGCCCGTTGACTCGTCCCTCGAGTTGGTTGACCCGTTCCATCAGCTCCTGCAGCGTTTCGCCGATCACGTCCGGCATCTGCGAGTGCTCGAGGTCGGGCGTGTGCATACCCGGGTGCGGCCGCGAACGGACGACGATTTCGCCAGGCACGCCGACCACGACCGAATCCGGCGGGACCGAGCGCACCACGACCGCGTTGGCGCCCACCCGGCTGGATTCCCCGACCGTGATCGCCCCGAGGATTTTCGCCCCGGTCCCGACCACGACGCAGTCCTCGAGCGTCGGGTGGCGCTTGCCCTTGATGTTGCTGGTGCCGCCGAGGGTGACGCCGTGATAGAGGGTGACATCCTCGCCGATCTCGGAGGTTTCGCCGATCACGACTTCCATGCCGTGGTCGATGAACAGCCCCGGCCCGATCTTCGCGCCGGGATGAATCTCGATCCCGGTGCAGCCGCGCACGCCCTGCGAAAGGAGCCTGCCGATCAGCTTGAAGCCATGGATCCAGAACCAGTGCGCGATCCGGTACCCCCACACGGCGTGCAGCCCGGGGTAGCAGGTCAGCACTTCCAGCAGGCTGCGCGCGGCCGGATCGCGGGTGAAGACGGATTGGATGTCGCGGCGGATGGTTGTAAACATGCTTTCTCCAAGATTTTGAAATTATTGTAGTAAGGATCAGACCATGGACGATCGACCATCGACCATCGAAAAACCGATTACTGCGTCGAGCAGATAAGTCGCCTTACCCATACTCGACGATGATCGATCGTCGATGGTCGATGGTCGGTTTCACCCCTCCGCCAAATCCGCGAACAGCGGCGTGCTCAGGTAGCGTTCGCCGAAGGACGGAATAATCACCACGATCAGCTTGCCGGCGTTTTCGGCGCGGTTGGCAACCTGCACGGCGGCCCACAGCGCCGCCCCGGAGGAAATCCCCACGAGGAGTCCTTCCTCGCGCGCAGCCCGGCGCGCGGTGGCGAAGGCGTCTTCCCCCGTCACGCGGATCACCTCGTCGTAGATTTTCGTATTAAGCACTTTCGGCACGAAGCCGGCGCCGATTCCCTGCAGCGGATGCGGCCCCTTGGCGCCGCCCGAGAGGACCGGCGAGGCATCGGGCTCGACCGCCACGATCCGGATGGAGGGCTTGCGCTCGCGGAGCGCCTCGCCCACGCCGGTGATCGTGCCGCCGGTGCCCACGCCCGCGATGAAGATATCCACCTTGCCGTCGGTGTCGCGCCAGATTTCCTCGGCCGTCGTCCGGCGGTGGATCTCGGGGTTGGCGGGGTTCTCAAACTGCTGCGGGACGAAGTAGCGCGGATCGGCGGCTGCCAGTTCCTCGGCCTTGCGGATCGCGCCGGGCATCCCATCGCCGCCGGGGGTGAGGATGAGCTCGGCGCCGTATGCGCGCAGAAGCATCCGCCGTTCGCGGCTCATCGTCTCCGGCATGGTGAGCACGCATTTGTAGCCGCGCGCGGCGCACACCATCGCCAGCGCGATCCCGGTGTTGCCGCTGGTCGGCTCGACGATGATCGTATCGGGCTTGATCCGCCCGGCTTTCTCGGCGGCGTCGATCATGGCAAGGCCGATCCGGTCCTTCACCGAGTGCGCCGGATTGTAGAATTCGAGCTTGGCGGCCACCTCCGCTTTCGCGCCCGCCGCCAGGCGGTTGATCCGCACCAGCGGCGTGTCGCCGATCAGATCCGTTACGGAATTCGCGATTTTCATAATAATCTCTTTCTCCCATCTTTCACTCCCCCTCCGCTGTCCTCCCCCGTTTGCGTACCGCGATGGGATGTTTTTCCTTATATCCGAACGCAAACGGGGGAGGGAAGGGAGGGGGTTAAAAAACAAAAACCGCCTCTGAATGATCCAGGAGACGGTTGCCTTCGCCTATTAAGCCCTTTCGGTTCGATGCGTGCAAAAGCCTAAGCGAGAGACCTCCGTCCCTGGCAAAGACAGATACACATGCAGACGACCGAACCGGCGATGTGTTTCATTGGGTTATCCATCCACCATTTTATGGAAAGCATCCGCAATGTCAAGGGCGGCCGTCCGGCCCCGGCCCCCTCCTTTATCCTCCCCCGTTAGCCATGAATCAGGAACGGCTAACGGGGGAGGGTTCATTGCCGCGCGCATAATCTCGATATTCACCTGGATGTTTGCGAAGCGAGAATTATCGTTTCGGGCATCCAGAAGTCATTGGCATTATTCACAGGCGCTGGGACTGGATTCCGGCAAAGTCCACGCCGGAATGACGGCAGTCTTTGCCTGACGGCGCGCGGGTTTCGACTCCATACATCTCGGCCAGATGGAAGCTCAATATCACTTTCTGTCCGCGTAGAAATAATGTGCAGTTTTCTATTGTTTCGCCGAGTATGATGGCAGTTTTCGTCATGAATTGCCTCCCCCTGCCACGGTTCACCCTGACTATACCGGGTTCGAAAAGTCATCACAATCGAGTATTAATTACTTTCCATTCAAGTATTTAGCATTCCTAATCTGAAACGCGCGTGTGCGCTACATCGCGCTGCGCCCCTCGAGCGCCTTGGCCAGCGTGGTTTCGTCCGTGTATTCGAGGTCGCCGCCGACCGGCAGGCCGCGCGCGAGCCTTGTCACCCGCACCGGCAATCCCTGCAGCGCGCGGTGGATGTACATCGCCGTGGCTTCGCCCTCCATCGAGGGATTGGTCGCGAGGATCACTTCCTCGACGCCGCCCTTGCGGACTCGCTCGACCAGTTCGCCGATCTTGAGGTTCTCCGGGCCGACCCCCTCCACCGGCGAGATCGCCCCGTGCAGGACATGGTAGCGGCCGTGAAAGCCCTGCGCCCGTTCGACCGCCTGCACATCCAGCGGCGCCTCGACCACGCACAGGATCGTCCCATCGCGTTTGTCGTCGCGGCAAACGGCGCACGGGTCGGTCGTGATATCGGTGATGTTGAAGCAAACCGAGCAGAAGCGGGTTTGGGCATGGAGGTCGAGCAGCGCTTCCCCCAGGTTGCGCGCCTGCTCTTCCGGGACGCGCAGAAGGTGATACACCAGGCGCGAGGCCGTCTTGGGACCCACGCCGGGCAGGCGCTGGAACTGCTCGATCAGCCGGGAGACGGGTTTGGGGAGGGTCACGGCATCAGCGGCCCGAGCTTCTGCTGGGCGAGATCCTTGGAGGCTTTCACCGCCTGGTTGAAGGCGGCCGTCAGCATATCCCCCAGCAGATCGGGGTCGGCCTGCTGCAGCACTTCGGGGGAGATCCTCACCGACCGGACCTGCTGGCCGCCGGTCATCACGATCGTGATCGCTCCGCCGCCGGAGGTGGCGGTCACCGTCTCCTCCTCCAGCTCGCGCTGCGCGCGCTGCATCTCTTCCTGCAGCCGCGCCAGTTGCGCCATCATGCCGGAGGATCCGGCGCCGGGGATGTTCGGTCTGTGTTGTTTGCCCATGCGGGAGAAAACCTCCGATTTAAAGTCATCCCCCCGGCCTAGACCGCGCCGGGGCCGGCTCGCGCAGCGAGGGATCGGTGGGTTGGGAAAGAAAACAGATCGGATGGATCCCGGGTTAAAAAAACCTACGGCAGATCGATCACCTGCGCGCCGAATTCGCGCGAGGCGGTATCCACCATTCCGCCGTCGGGATATTTCGCCTGGCCTTCGGCGATGGATTGGATCTTGCCGACCGCGAAACGGATTCGCAGCGCGGAACCGAGCGCCTCGGCCAGCACCCCCTGCAGCAGGAGCAGCGTTTCCGGACGCGAACATTTCTGGCGGACCAGATCGGAATCCACAAATATCGAAAGTAAATCCCCGTCGAATGATCCCGGTTGGGCGCGGACAAACAGGGTGTAGCTGCGGGAATCCCGTTCCCGGACGGTGGCAAGCACACGGCTCCAGGATTCGCGGATCCGGGCGAGGGTCATCCCGGAAGCGGAGCCGGCCTCCGCCGGAGCAACGGCGTACGCCTGCGGCGGATTCTCGGCGAGCTTCACAGCGGGTTTGGAAGCGGGCGCGGCCGGGGCCGGGCGCTGCGGCACGGGGCGGGAGGAATTTCCCGCGCCCGGATTGCCGGACGCGGACGGCGCACCCGCCGCGGGGGGCGCGCCCGGATCCATAATCGAATCGATCAGCGCCAGTTCGAGCGGCAGCTGCGGGCGCCAGCCGGAGCGCAGATCGGCGGCGGCGTGCGAGAACGACCGGATCGCGCGATACAGCGCGGCCGGATCGATCGTTTGCGAAAGGTCCTTCATCGCGGCGCGGGTTTCCAGTGTGGCTTCCACCAGGTCGGCGTTGCCCGAGGCGGCCATCATCACGCCGCGCAGGTAATCCACCACCTGGCGCGCGAACTGGCGCGCATCCGCGCCGCTGTCGGTCGCCCGGTGGATGATCTGCAGGCCCTCGGCGGAATCGCCGCGGCCGATGCACATCACAAGTTGTTGGACCGTTTCGCCGCCGGTCGAGCCGAGCATCTCGAGCGTCCGCGCCAGGGTGATCGCTTCCCCCATCGAACCGAGCTGGTCCAGCAGGCTGATTGCGTCGCGCATGCTGCCGGTCGCCTGGCGGGCGACCGCCTCCAGCGCTTCCTTGTCCGCCAGAATGCCTTCGGCCTTCACCATCTCCGTCAATTGCGTTGTGATCTCCTCAACTCCCAGGCGGTGGAATTCGTGCCGCTGGCAGCGCGAGATGACGGTGGCGGGAATTTTATGGGATTCGGTGGTGGCCAGAATGAAGATCGCGTGCGCCGGCGGCTCTTCCAGGGTCTTGAGCAGCGCGTTGAACGCGGCTGTCGAGAGCATGTGGACTTCGTCGATGATGTAAACCTTGTAGCGGCCGTCGCCCGGGGCGAACGGAACCCGCTCGCGCAGGTCGCGCACGTCCTCCACACTGGTGTTGGAGGCCGCGTCGATCTCGATCAGGTCGAGGTAGTTGCCCTCATTCACCGCCCGGCAGCGCCCGCACTGGTTGCAGGGCCGGTCCGCCGCAGCTTCGGCCGAGCAGTTGGCCGCCTTGGCCAGGATTCGCGCCATGCTGGTCTTGCCCGTGCCGCGCGGGCCGGAGAAAAGGTAAGCGTGCGCGATCCGCCCCGCGGCCAGCGCGTTCTTCAGCGTGTGCACGACGTGCTTCTGCCCGACGACGTCTTCCCAGGTCTGCGGGCGCCACTTTCGGTAGAGGACTTGATTCATCATCGCTCCGGGGCGGAAGTGTAGCAGAGGGGTGCGGATCGGTCCAGACCCCGTTCCTCTCCCCCATCACCCGTTTGGTTATTTCCTATCTACATATTCACATGCAATTTGCACGTGGATTTCGTGAAGGCGGATCAAAATGGCATATCCCGTCACCCCGGCGCTTGCCCTCAGCGAAAGGCGCAGGTTCGGTATTGTTCTTCGAACCTGCGCGCGGATGAAGCGAGGGTGTTCTCAGCCGGGGTCCATGCGAAACAGATTCGATGTCATCAACTGGAATGGATGCCCGTTAAAATCCCACGGGCATGACAGTCACTCCTCAGGGGTAGATTACGGGATTACATACGCCGAACGCAGATTGCCGAGCGCATCCAGCAGAAGAATTTCATCGCCGGAATGCCAGAGCGTTTCCTTCAGGTTCCAATACAGATCGATCGAAGTATCGATCCCTTCGGCGGTGTGGACCAGGACCGCGCCCTGCGCGACGAGCGAAAACTCGCCGAAGACGTATTCGGCTCCGGTCGGGGCGCGCAGCCGCCAGCCGGTCAGCACGGCATTGGCGCCGGGATTGGTGATCCGCACAGCCTCCATGAACATATTCCCCGGCGAATTCACCGAATCGATCTCAGGCCACGGGGCCGATTCCCCTTCCTGCGGGGTGACGGTCGCGCGGCTGGAGACAGGCGCGCTCGCCGCGGCCCGCGCGGGGACGATCAGCTGGGTTCCCGGTTCGAGCCAGTCGGGGTCCTCGAGGTTGTTCAGCGCCACCAGCTCGTCGACGCTTACGCCGAACTGCTCGGCGATCTTCCCGAGCGTATCGCCCGGCTTGACGGTATACAGGAACGGCGTGGCGGTGGTTTCCACGGTGGGCAGCGACGGCACATTCCCATGCGGGAGCTGCAGGGTGGGCGTGGCGGCCGCGACCGCCGCGGGCTGTTGCGAACGATTCCAGACATACAGGACCGCGAGTATCGTCGCCGCCGACACCAAAACGTTCAGCGCGAGGTAGAATATCCAGCGTCGGGCCATGGTAACACCTCCGCGTGCGGTATACGTTCAGTGTAGCACCTCGTCCGCGCCGGATCAACATCCCTTCGCCGCTGGATCGCACGAATGCCCTATCTGATCGACGGTCACAATCTGATCGGCGCCTTTCCGGGGATGGCGCTTTCCGATCCGGACGACGAACACCAGTTATTGCGGATACTTGAACGGTTTGGGCATGCCACCCGGCGCAAGGTAGTTGTGTTTTTCGACCGCGGCCAGCCGGGAATGGGACCGTTATCCCGCGCCGGAAGCATGGTCCGCGCGCATTTCGTCCCGCCGCCGCAGCAGGCGGACGATGCCATCCTCGAATTTCTGCGCGGCCGGAAGGATGCGCGCCATTACATCATCGTCAGTTCGGATGCCGAAGTCTGCGACCGGTCCCGGCGTGCCGGCGCGAAGGTCGTCTCCTCCCAGGAGTTCGCCCGCGAAGTCCGGGACCGTCTGCGGCAGGCGGGAAAAGAAAAACCTCCGGATGCGCCGGAGGATTTCGACCTGTGGATGGACATCTTCAGGGAATGATGCGGAGTGGGCCCGGATGGGCTCGAACCATCAACCCACTCCTTATGAGGGAGCTGCTCTGCCATTGAGCTACGGGCCCAAGGAGCGGGCGACGGGATTCGGACCCGCGATGTCAGCTTGGAAGGCTGATGCCTTGCCACTTGGCGACGCCCGCGTCATTTGGTTGTCGACCTTCTTCGCGCATCGACCGCTGCGGGATGCCGTCCGCCCAATGCACGCGCGAGTATAACCTTCGCTCCGAACACCGTCAAGCAAACAGCCGGTTTTCCACTAGCGGCCGGCTCCTTCCCGGCCGATCATCGCGTTCACATTGCGGTAAGCCCGCGCGAGCCATTCCGGCACCAGGACCGTCCGGCTCAGCCAGACCGCCACACCCACCGACGCCACGGCGTACACGACCCCGGCCAGGATGTCGACCACGTAATGGTGTCCGAGGTAGATGGACGAAAGCGCCACTCCCAGCGGAAGGATGAGCAGCCAGAGCGCCTTTCGGCCCCAGACAAAAATGCAGAACAGCGAAACATACGCCGGATAGGCTGTGTGCAGCGACGGCATCGCCGCCACCGGATTGGCGCCCGCCA
>CAZYSF010000351.1:0-10669 GCA_964649635.1 uncultured Anaerolineales bacterium
CGGCTTCTACCCGGCCAGCAAGGCCGCGCAGCTCGAGCCGATCGAAGCCCTGCGGTACGAGTGATCCGCCCCTCACCCGGCCGGGTGAGGGAATGGAAGATTCAGCTATTCATATTCCAGAGAGGTGAAGCATGAAAAGGAAGTCCATCCTGATATTGATCCTGACCGGCGCGCTGACGCTCGGGCTGACGGCTTGCGGAGGCGGCACGGCGCCCGCGGGCGGCACCGGCACGGCGGGCCGTCTGAGCGCGGATTACGAAAGCGCGCTGCCGGTGGAAAATCAGCTCATCCTCGGCACCCTGCTCCTGGAGGGTACGGAAAACGCCGTCACCGCGGAACAGTCCGCGGCGCTCCTCCCGATGTGGATGATGATGAAGGAGCTGACCGCAAGCGACACCGCCGCAACTCAGGAAAAGGGCGGATTGATCGTACAAATCCAGGAAACGATGACCGCGGAACAGATCCAGGCGATTGCCGATATGAAATTAACGCAGGAGGATTTATTCGCGTATATGCAAAAAGCCGGCATGGCGCAGATGCCGCGCATGTCCGGAACGCCGGACGCTTCGGGGACCCAGGTTTTTCCCGGCGGCATGGACGGAGAGCCGCCCGCGGGATTTGAGGGCGGAGGTCCGTCGTTTTCCTTCGAGGGCGGCGGAGGGCAGATGCCGCCCGGCGGGGGTGGTGGAGGCAGCGGATTCAACCCCGATCAGGATCTCAGCGCGGCACAGATTGCGACGATGGAAGCGCGCCGGTCTGAACGCGGCGGCTTCGGCGGACCCTCCACGGCCCTGCTGGATGCATTGATCCAGATGCTCGAGGGGAAACAGATAACGTGAGGACGGCCAGCCTACCGTGGTCCCGCCATTTTCCCATCCCAAATCATTCAATCATCGATGTGACCAGGGAGCAAACCGGGGGACATGCATCCGGGAGGGTGGAAAGCGGGAGGATAATTCAGGTCATTTCAACAGAAAAAATGGTTTACAAGTGAGGTTAATTCATAAAAACAGCCTTCAGACAGGTTTCGCATAGGCTTAAGACCGAGGCGGTCTTAAGACCGCCTCGGTCTTAAGCCTCCGAAATCCGGATGATCGGCGTTTAATCCCACGAATAATCCACTGCCTGTAGAAACGCGCGCGCGAGGATCATGTGCCCCAGCGTGTTCAAGTGCACGCGATCCGAAGCCAGGTCATCCGGGGTGACGTCGCGCAGCGCCCGGTCGATGGCCGCTTGCGTATCCACCAGCACGGCCTGATATTTCACCGCCAAATTCCTGACAACGCCCCCATAGCGGTCCATCAGCGCGCGCATGGGGACGGCGCGGTCGGATTCGACGAAATAGGGGGTCATCAGGATCAACCCCTTCAGCCGCGGGCGGGTTTCGCCCAGCAGCCGGTCGAGGGTGCTTTCATATTCGCCGACCGTGATTTGCCGCGCCGGGGGAAGGCGAAGGTCGAACTGGCCCCAGACATCATTGATCCCGATCAGGATCGAAAGCCAATCGGGTTTGGGCTCGAGCACGTGTTTGGTCCAGCGCGCCTCCAGGTCCCGGACGGTGTTCCCGCCAATGCCCATGTTCCAAATCCGGAGGCGGTGCCCGGGATACCCGGCCCGGATCAGGGTGTCGACATAATGGACATACCCGTTTCCGAGCAGATCATCCGGCGCATTCGAAAGCGGTTCCTC
The DNA here is from genome assembly GCA_964649635.1 of uncultured Anaerolineales bacterium. Lineage (GTDB taxonomy): Bacteria > Chloroflexota > Anaerolineae > Anaerolineales > RBG-16-64-43 > JAFGKK01. The sequence continues at coordinate 1,690 of CAZYSF010000351.1, forward strand.
CCTCCCCCATTCGGTGATGGAATCGCCGATCATGACCAGCGAGCTGTTGGATTCTATTTTCATCTTTAGCCGCCTTTCCGCGGAGTCCGGGCTTTCCCGAATCGAATCATTTTCCGGTTTCATCCTTCAACCAGCGCACCCTTCGCAGCCGGTGTTCTTCCGCTTCCCGCACAACCGCCGGATCCATGAAGCGTTCGATCTCCTCCATCTTCCGCCCAATCGTGGCGGCGGACATCACCTGATCGGCATACCGGACCGCTTCCTCCAGCAGGTCGCGGTACCGTCCGGGATCCGTGCTTGGTTCATCCCATACCCCGCGTCCGCGGGTAACGACAAAACGGCATCCCAAGGCCCGTGCTTTTTCATTCAAGACCGCCTCAAACGCCTCCCCAACTCCCGCGCCGCCGACCCGGCTGACCAGGATGAACATCAATTCTATAAGGGTATTGAAATACACACGCAGCGGATTATCACCGGGAGTGAACCGCCGGGATCTTTCCTGGACCCGGTTTGCGATATGACCGAGTAACAGGCTCTCGCGGTCCGGAATGTGGGCCGGATGCGGAAGATCGGGATGCAGGAGGATGTCGAATCCGGGGAACTGACCCGGATCGCTCGAGGTGACCACGCGCAGGCGGTACTTCGTCCGCGAGAGACCGAGGGCAACCGTGTAATCGTCGCTGATGCCGGTCTTGGCCGCCTTGCGCATCGCCGCATCTTCGTAAGGCCGGGGGAGCGTAAACAATTGGCCGAACGTTTTCCCTATCCCTTCGCCCGCTTCCCGCAGGCCTAAAATGGGATGGAGGGCCGGATCAATAAACACCACCCCTCCCTTCTGATCCGCCATCAGCAGATAATCCTTTCCCTGCGCCGGCATAAAGTCGCGGAGATCGACATCCCGGCCCGGGTCGGGCAGCCGCCATCGCAGGAACAAACCGATGTTCACCACGATATATGCGGCGAGATACAGGATATCGAAAGCCCCGCTCAGGAAATTCAGCTGTCCATCGGGATAATACAATCCGTACCAGTTGCCGTAACTAAAAAACAGATCCGAGATGGCGAACAGCAGTATGCCCACGGCGATAACCCCCCACGAAAGCCCCGCCTGCCCGCCCAGGAAGACCATGGCCAGCGCGAGGGCGACCGAGAGAAGGAGGAAATCCAATCCCGGATATGCGAGGGTGACCGCCATTTCCACCGGGGTTCCGGCATCCGGGCTGGATAAGATCGGTACAATAACCACCCCGATCAGCAGGATCAACATCGCCGCAAGAACGGCCAGCAATAATCGTCTTCCCCGGACCGGGATGGACGCCCTCAACGCAAGGCAGGGGGCCGCGAGGGCGAAGGACAGCGGGAAGTACCCGATCAACCAGAAGAGATCGGCTGCGGTTATTCCGGGCATCTCCGGGCTTCCGGGCAATTCATACAGGAACCAGATCAATTCACCCGCGGCCCAGCACAGCAATCCGGCGCCCATCGCCGCCCAAACGACGGCGCCTCCGCGGTTTGGCGTCTGGCGGCGATAAATCCCGTAAGCCAACCCGGCCCCGACCAGGCTGAGAACCAGGGGGAAGAAGCTCGAAACCGCTGTCAGCAGCGCAGGCGGCGGATTGCTGAGAAAGATGAGTATGGCGGCGGCTAGCAGCATTCCCCCAGCCAGCCCCGCATTGCGGAGCAGTTTTTTTTCTTCAGTCATACCGGCCCCCGTTCTCATGAGTCTTTCCGTATGTCCCGCCGCCCGGCGCGGCTTTACCCGCGCTTCTCATCCAACCAGCGCACCATCCGCAACCGGTTTTCTTCGGCCGCCTGCACGATCCGCGAGGGCATATGCCGCTCGAGGTCCCACAGTTTCCGGTCGATCGTCTTTGTGGGGACAACGTTTTTCGCATACCGGATGGCTTCATCGAGCAATGTGACGTAACAATCCGAACTGGGAGGCGCCCCCTTCCAACTCATGTTCCCGTCATGGAGTTCGCAATCGCAGCCGGTCCGGCGGGCTATCTCGTTGAAGAACGTGTCGAAGGCGGTCTCGACGCCGCCTCCGCCGGCATGGCGGATGAGGGTGTCGAGCAATCCGGCTACGGCGTGCACATACACCCGCAGCGGATCCTCCGCCGCGGAAACCCGCTGCTCCTGCTCCTGTTCCTGCGCCTTGCGGATGATCCATTTCGTCATATCGACATCCACCAGCCTGGCCTGACTCGCCGGAAGCAGCGACTTGGAATACAGATCCGATCCCGCTTCGGGCAGGCTCAACCGCCGGTACAGGCCGACTGTCCAAACCACGTAAGCGCTGATATAGATAACATCGAAAGCCGCAGACAGGAAATTCAGCTCCCCGTCGGGGTAATAAAGGCCGTGCCAGCTGCCGTAGCTGAACAGCAGGTCGGCGACCGAATCCAGGATGATCCCCGCCGTGATCGGGCCCCACGCCAGCATCAATTCCCCTCCCAGGAAGGCGGATGCCAGCGCCGTCGCGAAGGCGATGAGGAAAAGATCCCCAAACGGATACGCAAGGTTGAAGAACATCTCGGCCGGGGTTCCCGCCTCCGGGTCGGTCAGAATGGGCATGATGACCAGCCAAACGGCCAGTACGGCGACAGCCGAGACCGTGGCCACCATCAGAATCCGACGCGGGCGGTCCACAGTGGCATGGAGCGGAAGGTATTGGGAAGCGACGGAATAAATAAGCGGGAGATACCCGAGAGTCCACAACACATCCGCCACCGAGGGGAAAGGGGTATCCTGCTGGAGAACCAGCTCATAATATGCCCAGATCCCCTCGCCGGCCGCCCACAACAGCAGCCCGATGGCCATCGCGCCCCAGATCCGTGACCCCAGCCGGTTTTTCACCTGCCGGCGGAAGAGGCTGAACGCCAGGTATGCGCCCGTCAGGCTCAACAACAGGGGGAACCCGTCTGATACGATTTTTACCAGCAGGGGGGATGGCTGGAATGCAAATACGAGGATAGCGGCGAGGATGATCACACTGCCGGCTATGGTGGAATTGCGAAGAATGATCGCATCCGAATTCATAACGCCTCCGGTCCATGAGGATGATGTATCGGAAAACCGTCCGGTTGATCCATCCAGGGAGCACGTTCTCCGTTCCGCAAACGGATTATTTCGCCTGTCGCTGGTCTTTCCGCCTCCGCCTTACCTGCGCGTCAGCCGGAACGCCATATCCGCCTGGAAATCCGGAAGAGGCACGGCGCACGAGCCGCTGCCGCCGCAGGTGATCTCAAGGGGCTCAAGAAATTCTCCCGACCAGGTGTTGAAAGGCGTGACGGTATACTCGCCCGCAGCCAGTCCGGTGATCTCGACCGTCACACCGATGCGCGCCGCCGAATAGGCCCGGACCTCCTCGATCGATTCCCCTTCCATCGTGTAATCCTGGATCCAGAACAGCCCGCCCGGTTCCCCGGCCACGCCCCAGCCGCGGATCCGCGAATCGGCGCTTTCGATTTTCAACTCGGAAGGATTCCACTTCACCAACGGGATCCCGGCCAGGAACTGCGCCAGGCGCGCGGTCTCGGCGAGCATTTCGGGGGTCATCTCCATCCACGAGCCGCTGTTCCATTCCGCGGGGGTCGCGGCCGCCCCGGCCGCCAGCGCCGCCCAGATGGAATTGTGGAAGAGCTCGGGATAATACACGTTCCCGGGAACCCCGAATTCGCCCACCCAGTTCGGCTTGGCTTCCGCATTCCACATCATCGCCGTCCACTCGGCAACAACCTGCGCGGCATGCACGGCATCGACATCCTGATCGCCGAAGGAGAAATCATACAAATGCACCTGCGGGAGATCCATATGCGCCCAGCCTTCCGGCCACCGGCCTTCACCCGAGTAGCTGGCCGTCGTCGGGTGGCGGTAGGGATCGTTCTCCACAAAGAACGCGTTCACCTTCTCATGCCACGGATTAAGTTCGCCGTAGGCATTGGTCAGGTTGATCTCCGATACAGTCTGCCACATCCCGATCGCCGGGCTGTATCCCCAGCGGGCGATCATGTAGCGGTATAGGTTCGCCTGCCAGGCCCAGGCTTCTTCGGAGGCAAAGAAGGTTTCGATATCGCCCAGCTTGCTGAAGCCGTTGGATTCCCAGCGCCCGCCGGCGAGGGAATGCGCGGCATCGCGCAGATCGGGATGGGCCCAGACGGTGAAGACCAGCCGGATGCCCTTGGCCTGCGCGTCCTTGATGATCACATCGATCGACGCGAGGTTGTTGAGCGAATACCGGTCGTACGAGCTGCCGACCGGCGACATCATGTACAGCGGCCACCACACTACGAAATTCTCCCCGCCGGTTTTCATCGTCTCAAACAACGCCACACCCGTATCAATGGAAAAACCCGCGGTCAGGATGCTCCAGGCGTCGCAATGCCCGACGCCGTAATACGGGGTGCCGTCGTCGTAGGCCAGGTAGCGGCTGCTGTAGACGGGGTCCACCAGGTTCCCGGAGCGCAGCCAGCCGTGCAGTTCGGAGGAGGTGACCGTGAACCTGCCTTCGGCCGGCGCGCTGCTTCCATTTTTATCCGCCGCGACCAACCGGTATGTCCACTGCCCTTCGCGCGAGGGCGTAAAGCGGATGCGCCAGGCGCTTTGCCCGTCCCAGAAGCCGGGGCTTTTCATCTCGATTCCTTCCGGACCGGAAAAGTAGCCATCCAGGCTCACCTCGCGCGCATCGAATGGATTGGCGTACTCCGCCTCGACGGCCAGTACCATTTCAATCGACTCATATCGCGGGAGTTCGGTCCGGTCCAGCCGCACGCCGGAGATCACCGGCTCGTCTCCGGACGCGGTGGCCGTGAGCGGGATCACCGCCGGGGTTCCAGCGGCGGCCGCGCCGCAGCCGGCGCCGGTTATCGCAATCCCAGCCACGAGGATTAAAACAGCCGACCAGCGGTGGATTCGATGGAATAAAACCATGGTGTTCTCCTCGTCTTGAAATAATCAGGATATTGTTATCAAGGTTCGCCCTTACCCCGGGGCGGACTGTGCGTCGTTTTTCGCCGGGGACAAATCCGGGGTACGGATCATTTATGGAATGTATCGGCAGATCTTCAGAAAAGGCTCGCCTCGAGAAACTCCCGGATCATCCGCGAAATCTCCTCCCATGTCGGCGCCGCAGTTTTACCCGGAAGCGGATTGAGGCTGTGATCCCCGCCCTTGACGATTACCAGCGTCGAAGGAACGCCGGCTGCCTTCAATTTTTCATCGAGGGTCAGCGCCTGTGCGATCGGCACAACGCCGTCCTCGTCGCCGTGAATAATCAGGAACGGCGGATCGTCGGGAGTGATGTAGGTGACCGGGCTGGCGGGCGCAAGCAGCGTATTGTTGGTTCCGGCCAGCGCCCCGAAGGCGAAGTAGATTGCCATGCTCACTCCGCCTTCGACCAGCTGGGTGAAATCGGAAAGTCCGGAAAGTGTGACCACCGCCTGAACACGGGAGGATTGGTCGAGGTACTCGCCCACATCGAATCCTGCCGAAGCATCCGCCGTCCCCAGCAGTGCCGCCAGGTGGCCGCCGGCGCTCGCCCCGATCGCACCGATTTTCGCCGGGTTGATGTTGTATTCGGCGCTATGCGCCCGCAGGAACCGCACCGCGCACATCACATCCTGGATCATCGCCGGGAATTTTATGTCGCTGGTGGCCAGGCGGTAATTGACAGAGACGACCAGGATCCCCTGGTCATTGAGGTAGCGCCAGCCTTCGCCTTCGGCTTTATCCAGCTCGCGCCAGCTCCCGCCGTGGATGTACATCAGGACCGGCCACGGGCCTCCGCTTTTCGGGTAGTACACATCGAGCTTTTGCGGGAGCCCTTCCATGGTGCAGTAGGTTATGTCGATATCGGAGCCGCTGAATTTCGCAGCCGCAAAGGTTGCGGTGGCGGTCGGCGCCGGGCTGGGGGTGACGGTCGGAGTTGCCGGCGTAACGGCGACGCAGGCGGACAGGAGGAAAAGGAGAGGCGCGGCAGATGCGATGCGATGATGCATTTGCTTTATCTCCATAATTCCATCTATTATAGCCCGGTTTTTCGGACGCCAAACTCGATTGGTTGGGTAAAGAAGTCAGGATTTTATCCACGGAGGGCACGGATGGTCTCGGAGAAAGTAAATTAACTGGCGCGTAAGGAAATCGAAAACGAAAAACCGACGAGCGCACGGGTCAATATCGACAGCCGACGAATCTGTAATTAATTCCCACGGTCCTTCCCGCGCCGTCATTATCCCAACCCCCACTCCCCGCCTTCGCCCCGGAAGTTCGCCGGGTCTTCGGCACCCTCCTTTCGCTTCGCTCGAGGACATGCTCTCCCCCTTCCCCTTACGGGGAAGGGGGAGAGGGGTCAGGGGTGAGGGGGTTAGGACAGGCATCGGTATAATTCCGCTGTAAATTTGGAGGGAAAAAACGATGGCAATAAAAATTACGCGCTGCGCGGAAAATCCGATCGTCTGGCCCGGGAAGTGGGATTGGCGGATGAGCAACGCCTACAATCCCGGTGCCCTGTACGAGGACGGGCGGTTCTTCCTGTACGAGCGGACCGCCGGATCTTTGCGGCCGCATCACTGCTTTGTCGGACTGCTGGAAAGCTCGGATGGAGTGCACTTCCGGCACGTTTCCGACAAGCCCGTGCTCTCGCCGCAGATGCTCGGCTATCCGCACGGCAGCGTCCAGGATCCGCGCGTGGTGAAGATCGACGGCTTCTACTACATGACCTTCGCTTTCCGGCGATTCGCCTGGAATATTTCCCCCACCGGGGTCGGCGTGCCGGACGCTTCCCAACCCCCCTTCCCCGGATTCGATCCGGCGGTCGATAAAAACCAGACCCGCTCGGGGGTCGCCGTCTCGAAGGACCGTGTCCACTGGGAGTTCCTCGGCTGGGCGACGCCGGAGGACATCGACGACCGGGACGTGATCCTGTTCCCGGAGAAGATCGGCGGCCGGTTTGCGCTCCTGCGCCGGCCGATCGGATTTGTGGCGACCGACACGTGCCACGGCGAGGAACATCCGTCGATCCGGATCTCCTATTCGAACGATCTTCAGACGTGGACGGATCCGGAAATCGTGATCCGCCCGGAGTTCGGCTGGGAGGATAACCGGATCGGCGGGTCCGCGCCGCCGGTGCGGACTCCGCAGGGCTGGCTGACGCTCTACCACGGGGTCCAAACCGTCCACGCTCCGACCCGGCGGGTGATCTACCGGCTGGGCGCGATGCTGCTTGACCTGGCGGATCCGCAGCGGGTTGTAGCCCGTGCGCCGCTTTTCATTATGGAGCCCGAAGCGTATTACGAGAAGTTCGGCCTGTTCATTCCAAATGTGATCTTCCCGACGGGGGCCGTCGTTAAGGATGGGCTGTTGTGGATTTATTACGGGTGCTGCGATACGGCGATCGGCCTGGCGACCGTTGGGCTTGAGGAACTGGTGGAATATATTTTAATAACCGGGCGGGCACAACCGCATCCCGGACGGACAAAGCCGTTTTAGCAGGGTGTTAAAAAAGCCGGTCGAGTAGCCCGCGTGCATTGCGGGCGTATCGAGACCGCGGCAAATTACTGGTGGTCTCGATACGCAAAAACTGCTACTCGACCACCTTCAAGAACCAATCCCAATCGGCATTCCCCGTTATTTTCTTGGCTTGGAATCCGGTTCGACGGTGGAACTGCTGATCGGTTTTAATTCTGCGGATTCATTCTGCTTTTGTTCCACCTCACCGGCCGATGCCTGCCGCCGGACAAATCGCCGGAACAGCATCGCCACGCCGCCGAACAAACCATTGAACAACGCAGGAAACCCTTGATATCCGCCGGGGGTCAGGTTTTTCATATCAGCTCCTTTCCTCACCTTTTTCCGAATCCCAAAGGACGCCGTGGTCGTCATTCCCGCGTCAGCCCCCCGAGCAATGAGCATCGGAGGTTTGCCGATGCGAAGCATTTGTGAGCGGGGGTGTTCTTAGCGGGAATCCAGGGGCTTTTCGGAGTGGATGCCCGCTAAGTACGCGCGGGCATGACGATCATGATATTTCCCTGCCCTTATCGGACAGCCCCCGGGACGAAAGGAATAAGGGAGAGGATTGAAAGGAAATTTTTTTACACCTCGATCCGCTCGACCTTAAATAGCACCGGCCGCAGCCCGTCGGTGCAGGATTCGATCTTCACGATCGGATTTCCGGCGTGCATGCTGTGGATGATGAAACGCATATCCGCCCAGGCCCAGGTGCACAGGCCCGCCGGCGGATCCCACTCGCTGTCGGTGATGAACTCCTGCCCCACCTCAAGCCGGCCGCACGGGGCGGGCTCGCCATACGGATATTGTTTATAGAGATCCTCGTTGAAGGATTTTCGAATGACGGTGATTTTGCACTTGTAGTCGGGCATGTGGCCTCCTGTTCTTACAGACCTAACCCCCTCTCCCCGCCTCCATCCCGGTGGTCTTCCGAGGTGAAGGCGGGGAGAGGGGGTTAGGTTTTACTTTTTCTTCCGCATCCAATCGCGCAGCACCCGCCAGCCGATCACCTGGATGCCGGATCGTTTCATGAAATTGCGCATGGCGGAACTGGTGAAGGCCTGATAATCCGCCGCGCGGCTTTTCCAATCCGGCGCGATGGCGCGCAGCTCCGGGGTATCGCAGGCCGGGTGAAGGATGAAATAGCTCAATCCCGCCGGCAGGGTTTCCATCGCGCGCTGCGCCACGCCGATCCTATCGCCGGAAGATTCCAAAGGCATTACAAGAAAATTATCGATAAGGGGGATTCCCCGCGCTTCCAGTTTTTCGGACCACTGCGAAAAAACGGCGGCCCTCTTTTCGTCTTTCCCGGCCGCCTTCGCGCCGGCACGATCGGTGCGCATAAAAAACGGCGGCAGGCCGCGGCGGGCCGGCTCCTGCAGGTAGGCCGGAAGGAATTTTGGATGCCAGGCGGTGAGCATGTGAGTATCCACGTGGGTCAGGTCGATACCGGCCGCCTGGGCGCGCTTGATCT
>CAZYSF010000352.1:0-15337 GCA_964649635.1 uncultured Anaerolineales bacterium
CCGCGGTTTCGGAAGGGACGGCCGTCAGCGAAACCTGCACGCCGCCGAAAGACGGGAATTTGATTGCCGCCAGGTCCACCTGTAAAAAGCCGATGGCGACCACGATCGAGACGGCCGCGATCCCCAACACGCTGAGCGCGATGTTTTCCCGGTTCCGCCGGACCTTCCACCAATCGCCCATCGAATTGATGCGTCCGGCGGATTGGTGCGGCATCGGCGCCGACCGCCGTTGCCGGACCGGGCTCCCGTTTTCCTTTCCCAGAGAAATCTGCCCCATCACACCCAGGCCAAACCGGGCCAGCGGATGGTTCGGCTGCATCTTGGTGATGGATCGCAGGCAGAAAACCCCCTCCCGTTCGCTGTCCACAACCGCGCTCATCCACAGCCAGTAATCCGAATTCGCCGAATCCGCGCGCAGCAGGCGCGCCAATAAATCACGCGCACGGACGACCTCTCCGGCGCGCGCCGCTGCCACCGCCTCGGAAAACATCGTATCTTCGGCCATATCTCCAGACTCCTGTATTTTAGCGCATGCCGGCCCTGCGGGTAAAGTATAATCATCCAAGTTTAACCGGATTTTTACTCCCGGAACGGCGGGTCAATCCATGAGACTGCAAAAAACGTTGCTGTCCACCCTGTTGGGCATTGCCCTGCTGGCCGCCTGTTCCTGGAGCGATCTGCAATCCGCCATCGCCCCCTCCCCGACGGATACCCCGACGGCGACACCCACCGTCACCCCCACCCCCATTCCGCTCGCCGCGCGGGTAAACGGGGAGGGCATCCCGCTCGCGGAATTCGAACGCGAAATCGCCCGATTTGAGCTGGCCCAGAGCCGGCTCGGCAAGGACTTGACGGCGCTCGGGGATTACCGGCGGTTCGTATTGCAATCCATGATCGAAGAGCGGGTGGCCGCCCAGGCGGCAACCGCCATGGGCCGGACCATCCTTGACGAGCAAGTCGACGCCGTGATCGCCGACTCCCGTCAGGCCCGGGGGGGCGATGCCGGGTTTGAGGCATGGCTGAACGAAAACTTCTACACTCTGGATGAATTCCGCGAGGCCGTGCGGCGGCAGCTGCTTGTCCAATCGGCGGCCGATGCGGTCGCCGCTCAGGTCTCCCTGACCGCCGAACAGGTTCATGCCCGGCATATCCTCGTCGGAAATTTGGAATTGGCGAATGCCTTGCGCGAGCAGATCCTCGCCGGGAAAATTTTTGGAGAGTTGGCGCTCACTTTTTCACAGGACTTCAGCACCAGCGCCAGCGGCGGGGATCTCGGCTGGTTTCCGCGCGGCGTCCTGACCGTCACGGAGGTGGAAGAAGCCGCGTTTTCCCTCTCCGAAGGCGAAACCAGTCCGGCCGTTCAAAGCCGGCTCGGATACCATCTGATCCAGACGCTGGAGCGGGATGCCGCCCGACCGCTTTCAGCCTCCTCCCTCGAAACCCTGCGCCGGCGGGCGGTCGAAGCCTGGCTGGCACAACAAATGCAGACCGCCCAGGTGGAAATATTCATATAATAGGAACGGGTGCGGCGGTCTTCAACCGCAAACCGGCCAAGGGGAACAGGTCCGGGAGATCCTGGAGGTTTCGCCATGAACGATGAGTTCCCGGTGGAGAGTTCGGGCCCGGCGCTGAAACCGATCCTGTTCAATATCCTGTCGATATTCTTCCTCGGGCTCTCCTGCCTTTGCCCCGCGCTTTCCCTGATGGTCTTTGCCGCGCCTTATTCGCCGTTGAACCCCCTGCCCCCCGGCGGAAGGTTTGTCGCCACGGTGACGCCGACCTTCACCCCAACATCGATCATCGAGTTCCCCCCGACCTGGACTCCCACGGCCACGCTGGGATCGACCGTGGCGGCCACGCGCGCGCCGTCGCGGACATCCGGCCCGACCGATACGCCCGTCTTCAATCAGAATCCGCAGGATACGCCGAGGCCGTTCTTTCTGTTCATCGTCGAGGGCGGCAATCCCACTTATTCGGCCAGCCCCAAAGGGTGCTCCTGGCTGGGCGTAGCCGGCGTGATCTACGATCTTTCCCATAATCCGCTGGACAACCTATTCGTCCAAATCCAGGGGAAGCTTTCCGGAAACACCATCGAAATGGAACAGATCACGGGGGCGGATGCCGATGGACAGGACGGCGGATTTGAATTCCAGCTGGCCGATCAACCGGTGCTTTCCCTCAACACGCTTCGGATTCAAGTGCTGGACGGGAACCGGAATCCAATATCGGATAAAATTGTATTCAATACCTATGCCGCGTGCGATAAGAATCTGATCACCGTGGTGTTCATTCAGGTCAATCCCTGATCGGAGAGGGCTACCATGGCAAACGCAGGGAAGAACCTTTTCGGAACACGGATTCGTCCCGCGGCGATCCGGACCGGATTTGCCGCGGCCGCCATGATGGCGCTCGGCCGGCTGGCCGGTTGTTCCGGCGCGGCCCCGGGAACGCCGGAAGGCACCGCTTCCTCCCCGATCGGCGGGATGGACTCGACGGCCGCCGCGGAAGCCATGGGCGTTTATCCGCCGCCGGTCGGCGGCTTCGGCGCCACCGTCGACCCGAAGGCGCTTCCAAAAGCGGCGGGGACGAACGCGGTCTACCTGCCCGCGATCATCAACGAAAAACCGCCGCAGTACCCGTTCGAGATCCAGCAAACCGGCGTGCTGGCCGTCCAGGGATTCTCCGGATGCGATTGGATCGGCGTGGCAGGGCAGGTTTTCGACATGAGCGGCGCCCCGCTTCAGAACCTCATCCTGCATCTGGAGGGATTCTGGGACGGCAGCGCCGTCGCGCGCGAAGCGCTTTCGGGCAGCGCCGGCCTTTACGGGCCGGCCGGCTATGAATTCATCCTCGGCACCCGGACGCTCGACAGCACCCAGACGTTATGGGTCCAGGTACAGGACGCCGCGCACAAGGTGCTCTCTCCCCGCGTCTACCTCAATACGTACAACGATTGCGCCCGCAACCTGATCCTGGTGAACTTCGTCCAGGTCCGGTAAACCTTTTCACCGCGAAGACGCAAAGTACGCGAAGAATTTCAATGATTACTTTGCGGTCTTCGCGCCTTTGCGGTGAAAAGGTTTATGATCATTTTGCACTCATTGATATAATCCTCTTCGTGACCTCACTCTCCAACTGGGAAACGTTCATACAAACCCGCCACCCCGATGCGCATTTGCTGCAGACGGCCGCCTGGGCGCGCCTCAAATCGTCCTTCGGCTGGCGGGCTGAGGCCGTGCACTCCGGGGATGATGGCGCGATGGTTCTTTTCCGCCCGCTGCCGCTCGGTTTTTCGATCGCTTACATCCCGCGCGGACCGGTTCCTTCGACAATCCCCGCGCTGTCCGCGCTTCTCCCGCGGCTCGATTCGCTCTGCCGCTCCCGCCGGGCGGCCTTCCTCAAAGTCGAGCCGGATCTCAGCGACGATCCTGCCGCCGCCGAAAGTCTTCGCGGGCTGGGGTTCCGCGTCAGCCCGAATCCCGTACAGCCGCCGCGCACGATCCGGGTCGACATCAGCGGTTCCGAGGATGAGATCCTTGCCCGGATGAAACCCAAGACCCGCTACAACATCCGGCTGGCCGCGCGCCATGGCGTGACCGTCTCGGCCTCGGAAGATCTCGCCGCGTTCGAACGCCTGATGAACACAACCGGCGCGCGCGATGCGTTTGCCGTCCACGCCGGGACGTATTATCAAAAAGCGTTCGCCGAGTTTGCCCCGCATCGCAGTGTCGAGCTGCTGCTGGCCCACCACGAGGGGGAAGCGCTCGCCGGCCTGATGGTCTTTGCCCAGGGAACCCGCGCCTGGTATTTATACGGGGCATCTTCCGACTCCCGCCGCGAAGTCATGGCGCCCCACCTCCTGCAGTGGGAGGCGATCCGTTGGGCGCGCGCGCGGGGATGCGCCGAATACGACCTGTGGGGGATTCCGGACGCCGATGAGGGAACGCTTGAAAAGGAGTTCTCCGCCCGCCAGGATGGATTGTGGGGCGTTTACCGCTTCAAGCGGGGATTTGGCGGGCAACTTTGGCGGTCGGTCGGCGCATGGGACCGGGTCTATAACCCGCCCTTGTACCAGCTCTACCGCCTCGTGATCGCCGGCCGGTCCAGGAACCTCGGATGAACTCGAAACCGGTCACCCAGCGCGAAGCCTGGGATTCCTCGATCGCGGCGCTGCCGGGCGCGCATGCCCTGCAGGCATGGGATTGGGGCGAGGCAAAATCCCGCTTTGGGTGGACCGTCGAACGCCGGACCTGGGGCGCCGATGGATCCGTTGTGGCCGCCGCCCAGATTCTGCGGCGGAGCGTCCGCGCCGGCCCGTTTTCAGCGACGCTGTTCTATGTTCCCAAGGGTCCGCTGCTCGATTGGCATTCGGCCCAAATCCGCGATGCAGTCCTGGCCGACCTTGAAGCCCTCGCCCGCCGCGAGCAGGCGATCCAGATAAAGATTGATCCTGACCTTGTCGTCGGGCTCGGCATCCCCGGACCGGCATCGGACGGGCCCGGCGAACCCGGACGCGAAGCCGTCGCCGCGCTGGAGGGCCGCGGATGGCGGTTCTCCCCCGAGCAGGTTCAATTCCGGAATACGGTTGTCCTCGATCTGCAGCCGGAGGAAAGCGCGCTGCTGGCGGTGATGAAACCGAAGACGCGCTACAACATCCGGCTGGCGCAAAAGCACGGCGTTTCCGTCCGCGAAGGCGCGGAACAGGATCTGCCGCTTCTGTACCGGATGTACGCCGAAACGGCCGACCGCGACTCGTTCGTCATCCGGTCGGAGGAATATTACCGGGATGTGTGGGGCGCGATGATGCGCGCCGGGCGGGCCCGGCCGCTGATCGCCGAGGTAGAAGGGCTGCCGGTGGCGGCGCTCATCCTGTTCCACTTCGCCGCGCGCGGCTGGTATTTGTACGGGATGTCACGCGCGCTGCACCGCGAAAAGATGCCCAACCACCTGCTGCAATGGGAAGCCATGCGCTGGTTGAAACACCGCGGCGCTACCGCGTACGACCTGTGGGGCGCGCCGGACGCTTTCAACGAATCCGACCCGATGTGGGGCGTGTTCCAATTTAAGACGGGATTCGGCGGGGAGGTGACCCGGTTCGCCGGTGCCTGGGATTTCGCGCCGTCGCTGGTGCGCTATAACGCCTATCACCATGTGCTACCGCGCCTCCTGGATTTCACCCGGATCCTCGCCCGCCGCCGGACGCGCAAACTAGCAAACGAACCGGTGGGAACGCCTTGAACATCAATTTGCTGCCGCGCGTCCGCCTGGCCAGCCTGCCGACGCCGGTCGAGGAAATGCCGCGCCTCTCCAAACACCTCGGCCGCAAACTCTGGATCAAACGCGACGATCTGACCGGGCTGGCGCTCGGCGGCAATAAAACCCGCAAGCTGGAATTCCTGTGCGCGGACGCCCTCCGCCTCGGCGCCGGCATGCTGATCACCACCGGCGCGCCGCAATCGAATCATTGCCGCCAGACGGCCGCTGCCGCGGCCAAACTCGGGCTGGGATGCGCGCTTGTGCTGGCCGGTGACCCGCAGCCCGCCGACAGCGGCAACCTTCTGCTCGATTCGCTTGTCGGCGCGGAGCTGGTGTGGACCGGGGAAAAAAGCAGGGATCAGGCGCTGCAGGAAACGTATGACCGCATGCAATCGGCGGGGAAGAATCCCTATCGGATCCCGTACGGCGGATCCAATCCGCTCGGCGCGGCGGCCTATGCCCTCGCGGTTCGTGAATTGCGCGAACAGGAGATCCGGCCGGATTGGATCGTCTTCGCAACTTCCTCCGGCGGGACACAGGCCGGGTTGGTTCTTGGGGCGCAATGGTTTGGATTAAATACCCGGATCCTGGGGATCAGCGTCGACCGGCAAGCCGCGCCGCTGCGGGCGATTATCTCCGGGCTGATTGCGGAAACGGTTCGCGCGCTCGGGGAAGGAGAGACTCCTCGGGAGGAAGCGATCCGGATCGACGACCGGTTTCTGGGAGCCGGGTACGGCAAACCGGGAGACCTTGAACGCGAAGCGATCCATCTGTTCGCGCGCCGGGAAGGGATCCTTCTGGATCCGGTATACACCGCCCGGGCGGCGGGCGGGATGCTCGAGATGATCCGGCGGGGCGAGATCGCCGCATCGGAATCGGTCCTCTTCTGGCATACCGGCGGGACTCCCGCCATTTGGGCGTATGCAAGGGAAATCCTTTGACAACCGACCCGTCATTCCCGCGGGCCGGGTTGATGCTCGTCATTCCCGCGTGATCTAAGCGGGAATCCAATGTATTCGTAACAGGATGCGCTCACGCCGTTACTGGATACCCGCTAAGGCAGTCCGTCATCCCGGCGTGTTCTTAGCCGGGATCCAATGTATTCGTAACAGGATTCACTCACGCCGTTACTGGATACCCGCTAAGTACGCGCGGGTATGACGCCCGTCAAAGATAAAATGAACACCCAATCCATCACCACCGTCTTCTTCGATCTCGACGACACCCTCTACCCGCCGGGGCGCGGAGTATGGGGCGAGATCGCGCGCCGCATCAACCGCTACATGGTCGACCACGTGGGAATTCCCGAGCCGGAAGTGGAAGCTTTGCGCCGGAAGTACTTCACGGAATACGGCACCACCTTCAACGGCTTGCGCCGCGAGCACGGCGTCGTGCCGGAACACTTCTACCGCTTTGTCCACGATATCCCGCTGGACGAGTATCTGGCGCCGGACGCCGAACTGCGCCGGATGCTGGAGAGCCTGCCGCAGCGGAAAATTGTTTTTTCCAACGCCGACCGGGGGCACATCCAACGGGTGCTATCCATCCTGGAAGTCTCCGACCTGTTCGACGGGATCGTCGATATTTTCGCGACCGGTTTTGCCTGCAAACCGCTGGACGCCGCCTACCGGATCGCCCGGCAGAAGGCGGGATCGCCCGCGGCGGCCGGCTGCATGCTGGTCGACGATCTTTCGCGCAACCTCGTGCCGGCGGGCAATCTGGGCTGGAAGACGGTCCTAGTGCATAACGCAGCCCCGGATGGAGCCGCCGACCATCAGATCGAGACCATCTACCGGCTTGCCGAACTGCTGGATTGAGGCCGCAGCAACCATTTATCGATTTGCCGAATGCCCACCTTCGCGTAATCTAAAAAAAAGAATTTGCCCCCCGGAAAATGCGGGCCGGGGGCGCTCGGCGTGTCATACATTTTTCATTGATTTCTTCTTATCAATTACTTATTCATTTTGTGGTAATAATATCCACCAAGATGGAACCCGCATCCGAAGGAGATCAAATCATGCAGCCGGAATTTACACCTCCCGCGGCGCCGGATCGGCGAATTCTGCGATGGGTCTTCGTCGTTTTGGCCGTCGTTTGGCTCGCCCTGTGCCTGAGCGCCACATCCGCCGGCGCCGGATTCCTCGTCGGCCGCTCCGGCATCGCTGAATCGAATGATGCGTTCGGCCCGTTGTACCAGGCCTGGGAGATCATCCACTCCAAATATGTTGAACAGCCGGTCGACG
Source organism: uncultured Anaerolineales bacterium (assembly GCA_964649635.1). Classification (GTDB taxonomy): domain Bacteria; phylum Chloroflexota; class Anaerolineae; order Anaerolineales; family RBG-16-64-43; genus JAFGKK01. The sequence goes on from CAZYSF010000352.1 coordinate 7,500, forward strand.
ACACGAAACTGATCCAGGGCGCGATCAACGGCATGATGCAATCCCTGGGGGATGAGAATTCCACCTATATGGATCCGGCCGCATTCGAATCCGCGACAAGCTCGCTGGACGGATACGAAGGGATCGGAGCGACGGTCGACGTTACCGGGGAATATTTAAAGATCCTCGGCGTCTTCGCCGGTTCGCCGGCCGAACAGGCGGGCCTGAAGCCGGGGGATGAAATCATCAAGGTGGACGGGGTGGATATGACCGGGAGGAGCCCGTCCGACGCACGCGATCTGCTGCTGGGTCCGGCGGGTTCGCACGTCCAACTGAGTATCCGGCGCCCGGGCGAATCCGGGCTCCTGGAATTCGATATTGTCCGGGCGAAAATCGAGCCCCCGGTTGTGGCAAGCCGCATGCTGGAGGGCGGGATCGCCTACTTGTATCTTGGCATTTTCTCCGAATCGGCGGTGTCCCAGGTCGAAGAAGCGCTGACCGAATTGCTGGCGCAGGATCCATCCGCCCTCATTTTGGACCTGCGCGGCAACATCGGCGGGTATGTGTCGTCCGCGGTGGACATCGGCTCCCAGTTCCTGCCGAAAGATACGATGCTCTTCTATGAAAAATACGGCGACGGCAGGGAAGTCCCCTACTATGCCGGGCAAGGCGGCCTGGCCACCGATATCCCGATGATTGTGCTGGTGAACGGGAATTCCGCGTCCGCCGCGGAGATCATCGCCGGCGCGATCCAGGATCATCAGCGCGGCAAGCTGGTGGGGACGACCACCTACGGCAAGGGTTCGGTGCAGGAGTGGATCCCGTTGATGAACGACATGGGGGCGGTGCGCATAACCGTTTCCCTCTGGTACACTCCCAGCGGCAGACAGATTTCAAAGGAAGGCTTGGCTCCGGACGTGGAAGTGCCGATGTCGGAAGAGGAATTCGAGGCCGGGCTGGACCCCCAACTCGAACGCGCCATTCAACTGCTTCAGTAGAAGAAAGGAGTCTACTCCATGTATTACGATCCGACCTATTTATGCTTCATGCTGCCCGCGCTGCTCCTGATGATGTTGGCGCAATGGCGGGTCAGCAGCACCTATTCCAAATGGGGGAAAACACGCAACGCGCTGAACCTTACCGGCCTGGACGCCGCCCGGCGTCTGCTGTCTGCGAGCGGCAGTGCCGCCGGCATTTCCGGCGCCGAAGGACTTTCGGCTGTTCAGCTGGCGGGTACCGGCGGCACGCTGACCGATCATTACGATCCATCCAAAAACACGCTCTTCCTTTCACAAGGGGTGGCGCAAAATCCGTCGGTTGCCTCGATCGCCGTCGCCGCGCATGAGATCGGGCATGCCAGCCAGCAGGCGGAAGGCTACGGGCCGCTCCGGCTTCGCAGCCTGCTGGTTCCCGCGGTGAACATCGGTTCGTCCCTGGGATGGATCATGATCATCGGTGGATTGCTGCTCAACATCATCCAGATCTCCTGGCTGGGCGTGCTGTTCTTTTCGCTCGGGGCGGTGTTCGCTTTGGCCACCCTGCCGGTCGAGCTCAACGCCAGCAGCCGGGCGCGGGCGATGCTGGCCGAGAACGGGATGCTCGCCAGCGAGGAAGACACCCGCGGGGTCAACGAAGTGTTGAATGCGGCGGCGTTGACGTATGTCGCCGGTCTGGCGTCGGCGGTCCTGCAACTCCTGTATTTCGTATCGATGGTGGGAGGCCGGCGCAGAAGTTAACCCGGCTCAACCTTTGGAATGCTTTATGGCCGCATCCACAAATCCGTGAAACAGGGGGTGCGGCCGGTTCGGCCGCGAGAGAAATTCCGGGTGGAACTGGCTGCCGACCATGAACGGGTGATCCGCGATTTCGGCGATCTCCACCAGGCGGCCGTCGGGTGAAAGCCCGGAATAGATCAGTCCCCGGGCTCCCAGCTGTTCACGGTAGGTGTTGTTAAATTCAAATCGATGGCGGTGGCGTTCCCGGACTTCCTTGCGGATTCCATACGCCGCCGCCGTTTTCGTTCCCGCCTGGATCTCGCAGGTATACAACCCGAGCCGCATGGTGCCGCCCATATCGGTGACATCGCGCTGCTCGGGCATCAGATCGATCACCGGGTGCGGGGTGTTCCGGTCGAATTCCGTCGAGTGCGCGGATTCGTCGTTCAACACAAACCGTCCGAACTCGACCACCATCACCTGCATCCCCAGGCACAGCCCGAGATACGGTATCTTCTTTTCGCGGGCGTACCGCGCGGCCTGGATTTTCCCCTCGATCCCGCGCGCTCCAAATCCCCCCGGAACGACGATCCCGTCGGCCTGCCCGACGACGTCCCAACCCTTGTCCTTCTCCAGGTCGGTCGAATGCACCCACAGGATTTCGACGTCATAACCCAGCGCGACGCCGGCATGCTTGAGCGCTTCGCGGACGCTCATGTAGGCGTCCTGCAGCTCGACGTATTTGCCCACCAGCGCGACCTTGATCTTGGGCCGCTCGCGGATCAGTTCCCCGACCAGGTGCCTCCAATCCGTCCAATTCGGACGTTTGCGGGATTCCAATCCCAGCCGGTCGATGATCAGGTCGGCCACGCCGGCTTCCTCGAGGACCAACGGCGCCTGGTAAATCGTCGGGAGGGTCACCAGCGGGACCACCGCGCGCGGCTCCACATCGCAAAACAGCGCGATCTTGGATTTCAGATCCTCATCCATCGGCAGATCGGAACGGGCGACGATCATGTCCGGTTGAATGCCGATCCCCCGCAGTTCGGCGACGGAATGCTGGGTCGGCTTGGTCTTAAGCTCGCCCGTGGCGCCGATGTGCGGCAGCCAAGTGACGTGGACGAAGAACGTATTTCCGCGGCCCACATCCGTGCGCATCTGGCGCAGCGCCTCCAGAAACGGTAGGCTCTCGATGTCGCCGACCGTGCCGCCGACCTCGACTAGGACGATTTCGGCGTCCAGGTTCTTCGCCACCATCCCGATCCGGCGTTTGATCTCATTGGTGATGTGCGGGATGACCTGAATCGTCCCGCCCAGGAAATCCCCGTGGCGCTCCTTGGAGATGACTTCGGCGTACACCTGGCCGGTGGTCACGTTGCAGACGCGGCTCTCGCTGATGTCGATGAACCGCTCGTAGTGCCCGAGGTCCAGGTCGGTCTCCGCGCCGTCGTCGAGCACGTACACCTCGCCGTGCTGGTACGGGCTCATCGTTCCGGGATCGACGTTGATGTACGGGTCAAGCTTCTGGACGGCCACCCGGAAGCCGCGTTCCTTGAGCAGCAGGCCGATCGCCGCCGCCGTGACTCCCTTGCCGACCGAACTGACCACGCCGCCGGTGAAGAACAGGTATCGGGTCATGCGCAACCTCCTGGGGGGATTAAAAAGGCGGTGGGGAGGCAGTGATAGCCTCCCCACCGGATTTTGTAGTTGGGGCTGGTGCGGGGAAGTGTGAGAGCGCTATCCCACCATCTTCGACAGGTCATCTGCCGCACGGCGTATCTCCAGAAAAACCAAGCCAAGTTTGGCGCTCTCGCGCGCCAGGACGGTCAGCACGGCTTCCGCGCCGACCGCCGTCAGCAACACATAGCCCTTGTTGCCGTGGATGTACACCTGCGAGAGGGTGCCCCGGCCCAGTTCGCCCGCGATCCGCTCGCCGAGGGAAAGCATGGCGGCCGACATGGCGGACACCCGGTCCTCCTCCACACTCTGCGGGAGCGACGAGGCGATGATCAACCCATCGACACTGACGACAGCGGACGCTTCCACATCCGGCGTGCTGGCCTGCATATCCCGCAAGCGGGTTACCATCTGATCGACCCGGGTCTTCTGGACCATTCACCGCCTCTTTCTTTAAAAGCAGGTAATGGAAAATATCGGATTGATAATACCATATCCGGTGCGCACGGGCAAGCAGCGGGAGCCGTGTTGGCAAAGAATCTCTCCGCCGCAAGCCCGCGCGACCCTCCTTCGCTTGACATCCCCCATCCCCTATGCTACATTCCCCGCACTGAATTTCCAAATGCGGAGCAGGCAGTGCCTTCCATCGCCGCCGAAAAATTTCTTCCAAACCGGATGTTGTTCCATTTTCACCGGGCTTTAGAGGAAACCGCCGGCCGGACCGCGACGGCGCTGATCTGGAGGAGTTCCGGGCCTCGCCGGGAATGCCTCCCCGCGGTGACCGATGACCTGCAAAAGGCGGTCGCGTTCAGCTGCTTCTCCGCGTTGTGCGAATCCATCGAACGGGAATACGGCGATAGCGGCGCGCGCGGGATCCTCGCGTTGTGCGGACGCGCCGCCCTTTTTCAAACCCTCCGTTCATCGGCGGCGATTGTCGGCCTGAACGAACCGCGGCTGCGCATACCCGCCGGTTCGGACCGCATGGCGGAAGGTCTGGCGTGCGTCGCCCGGCTGCTCGAACTCGTAAGCGATATGGAATGCCGCGCGGACGCCCTGCCCCACGGGTACCGCTTCCATGTTGCCGCTTGTCCGGAATGTATGGGGCGGCGGAGCGGTGAAATAATCTGCCATAGCGTGGGTGGGATGCTGCGCGGCGCACTGGATTGGTTCGGGATCGATCCGGCGGTTCCCGTGCGCGAGACCGGGTGCGCCGCAGGGGGCGCCGCCGGCTGTGATTTTTCCATCGCGGGAGCGTTCTGAGGGTAGACCATGGCGGAAAAACCGCTGCTGCTTATCGTGGAAGACGATCCAGGTACGGCGAGTCTGCTCGAGACGTATTTCCAATCCCAGGGATACCGCACCGAATGCGTTCGCCACGGCGAGGAAGCGGAGCCGATGGCCCGCGACACCCGCCCGGACATCGTCATGCTCGACATCCGGCTCCCGGGGATCGACGGTTTTGAAGTGGCCCGCCGGTTGCGCCGGCACCGGCGCACCTCGAAAATCCCCATATTGATGCTGACCGATATGCAGGATCGCAGCGACCGCCTGAAAGGACTGGAGGTCGGCGTCGACGATTACATTGCCAAGCCTTTCGACCTTCAGGAGATCGGGTTGCGGGTCCGGAATACCATCGAGCGGGCCGGCCGCAAACGGACGACCAATCCCGTGACCGATCTGCCGGAAGGCAAACCGGTCGAGGATGGCCTGCAGCGGATCCTGATGCAGCCGGAATGGTCGATCGTCACCATTCGGATCGGGGGATTGGATGCCTACCGCGCCGGCCGCGGATTCCCCGCCGCCGACGATATGGCCCATGCGATCGGCCAGGCGCTCCAGAGCGCCGCCGCCGCCCAGTTAAAGGTGGGCGCCGTGGTGGGACATCTGACTTTCGACGAATTCGTCATCCTCAGCGACATGCCGTCGCTGCTGGAATTCTCCAAAACCGCCGCCGCCAGACTCAAGGAAACCGCCCAGGCGTTCTACCCGGTGATGGCCAAAGCCGTCCCGGCTCAGAAGGCGCCTGATGTGACGCTTCAATTCCGATTCCTGTCCTCTTCCGACGGCACCTTTCCTTCGCTGGACGCCCTTCAGAACGCGCTGGATCAAACCCCCTACAGGACGCTATGACCATTCAATCCCTGGCAATCGTCATCCCCACCTATAACGAGGCCAAGAATATCACCGCCATGGTGACGGCTCTCCGCGCGCTGCCCTTCCCCGACCTCAGCATCTTCATCGTCGACGATAATTCCCCGGACGGCACCGGGGCGCTGGCCGACGAACTGGCGGCGAAACCGGAGAACCGCCTGACCGTCATCCATCGGCCGGGGAAATTCGGCCTGGGAACGGCCTACCAGGCCGGCTTCCGCGCCGCCATCGCCCGCCGCACCGAAGCGATCGCCCAACTCGATTGCGACTTTTCCCATCCGCCGGATGCTTTAATCCGCATGGCGGATTTGTTGGATTCCAACGATGTTGTGGTCGGTTCGCGGTACATTCCCGGCGGCGGGCTGGACAAGCGCTGGGATATCGGCCGAAAATTGCTCTCCCGCTGGGCGGTTTTCTATGCCAAGACCATCCTCGGCCTCAACGTCCATGATCCCACCGCCGGTTTCAAACTCTGGCGGCGCGATACGCTGATCGGGGTAAACCTTAACCGGATCCACTCGAACGGCTACGTCTTCCTGGTCGAGATGGCTTACATCACACAAAAACTTGGGTATCGGGTTTGCGAAATCCCGATCACGTTCGAAGAGCGCCAAACCGGGAAATCCAAGATGAGCATGGGTGTTAAAATCGAAGCCGCCTGGAGAGTCTGGCAGCTGCGATTGCGGCATCACCGGCTCCAACCCAGGGATCGGGCACTCGAACCGTAGAAAAGAGAGCAGAATGCTGACCGAAAAATGTCCGTTTTGCGGTTCTTTTAACGACCCCGAAGCCGCGGTGTGCTATTTCTGCCACAAGGATCTCCCGGATACACCCGGCCATAAGAAGAAACGCGGCCACAAACCCGAACAAAGCACCTCGATCAAGCTCCCGCCTTCGTATGTCGTGAAAAGGAAAAATCCTCCCGGCTGCCTGGTCGGCCTGGTGATCGTCCTCGTCCTGGCCTGCCTGTTCGTCATTTTTCAGGTGGTCAACGGCATATACAAACTCTTCTCCTGGGAGATTCCCTTTCCGCCCACCGACGCCGGCAGACATCTCGCCTATTTTTTAAGCGGGCTGTTGGGCTATGTCGACCAGCTATTGAAGTTCCCCATAATCGCCGCCGCGTCGGTGGTGATGATCCTCATCCTGTGCTACGGCCTCCTGAACATGAAGCAATGGGCGCGCGTGCTGGCGCTGATGCTCCTGGTCATCCTGCTGGTCGCCTTGTTTGCCCTGTTCGTCACTTTCGTGATGAGCTTTGTCAGCAATTCCGCAAACAATATCAGCTTCCTGCTCCTGCTGTTTGGAATCGGCTTGAATATTTACACGCTGGTGTGGTTCTTCGAGCGCAAGAAAATGTTCGAATGACGGCGAGTCCGGCCGCCGGTGCGTTTTCCCATGACGGACGGATCATGGAGCTAGGCGCGAGAGCAGCCGAAGGGACTTCGCCGCGGGAAGACACATGCTAATTTCCGCATGCCCTCATTGTGGATCTTTTAACGAAGAGTCGGCTTCCATTTGCTACTTCTGCAAGATGGAGTTGCCGAAAAACGCCGCGGCGGCGCAATCCTCCACCGCGGCGGCAACGCCCGCCCGCAAGCGCGCCCCGGAGGGTTCATCCTCCGAATACCGGCGCCCGGGCTGCGTCACGGCATATGCGCTGCTGATCTTTCTCTCCGGCCTGATTGGGATTTGTTCCGCGTTGTACCTGCCCTCGGTGATCGCCAACGATCCGATGGCGCTGGCCGCTGAGTATCCGGAAATCCGGGAATTGGATCCCCAGGCGCTCGAGTTCTTCAGCACCTTTTTTAAATATTATCTGGTTTTCTTTTTCCTGTATTCCGTCGGGACTCTGCTGGTCGGATGGGGGTTATGGACCATGCGGCAATGGGCCCGGGTCCTCATTCTCATCGTTCAGGGATTCTCCCTGGTGGTCAGCCTGTTTGCGCTTTTCTACAGCATCGCCATTTCCGGCGGCAACCTGTTGGTGTGCGGCGTGTACTCCATCTCCCTGATTTTTCCCGCCTGGGTCTTCCTCTGGTTTTTCCTGAACCGCGATCGATTCCGCTGAGGCAAACGCTTCGGTAAGGCGCAGCCATTCCTCAACCGAAACCGTTTCCGCGCGGCGGGCCGAATCCACTCCGGCCTGCTCCAGAATGCGCGCGGTTTGGGCGGGCGGCATCCGCAACCCCGCCGCGATCGTATTGCGCAGCATTTTCCGCTTCTGGGAAAAACCGGCCCGGGCGATTCGAAACAGCCGCCCGGAAACTTCCCGGTTTCGGCGCGGGGAAGCCTCGAGGTCCACGCACACGATCG